>PKWS01000132.1 GCA_003132105.1 Desulfosporosinus sp. | reverse complement strand
TTGATCACAGCTACAAAAAAAGGGATCATGAAGAAGACTGCACTGCAAGAATATGATTCATCACGAAGGGATGGATTAATTGCTTTAACTTTAGATGAGGAAGATGAGCTGATTGGTGTCAAGCTAACCCAAGGGTTAGATGATATTCTTCTGGCCACAAAAAATGGAATAGCGATTCGCTTCGCAGAATCGGATGTACGATATATGGGACGTACGGCGCGCGGGGTGAAAGGTATAAGACTTGAAGCAAACGACGAGGTTGTCGGTATGGACGTGATCGGTGATGACGGCGAACTTTTGACCATGAGTGTCAATGGTTTTGCCAAACGCACCAATCTTAAGGAATTCCGTGTGCAAGGACGTGGCGGCAAAGGAATTATCGTCATGAAACTAAATAACAAAACAGGTACCTTGGTTGGCATTAAGGTTGTTCAAGTGGAAGATCAACTTATGGTCATCACTAATAACGGAATTATGCTTCGGATTCAAGTAGCCAGTATTTCTAATCAGGGCCGTTCTGCGCAAGGGGTTTTGGCAATGCGTACCGGTGCAAGTAGTGTCGTTGCATTTGCTAAAGTCTTGATGAAAGATGAAGAGGAACTTGGGGAGCCCGAGGATTCGGAAGAAGACGAAGATTCCGAAGAAGACGATTAAATTGACAAAATTCGCACTAGGTGTTACCATGGCACGAATCAGAAGTCAGAGGCCAGAAACCAGATAAAAGGAATTTTTTGCAGAAAGCAAGTGGTTAAAACTTCAGATGGAGGTTGAAACTTCATCTGAAGTAAATTTACGTCTTATTCACACTAACGTTAACTAACTATAATTGAGGAGGAAATATTCATGACTGATATTGGATCGTTAAAAGTTAAAACTGGGCTTGCAGAAATGCTAAAAGGTGGCGTCATTATGGATGTGACGACCCCTGAGCAGGCTATAATAGCAGAAGAGGCTGGAGCATGTGCCGTAATGGCTTTAGAGCGTGTTCCTTCGGATATCCGGGCTGAAGGTGGGGTCGCTCGGATGGCGGACCCTACAATTATTCAAAGTATCATGGCTGTGGTATCTATTCCTGTTATGGCAAAAGCACGTATCGGACATTTTGTTGAAGCGCGAATTTTAGAAGCTTTGGGTGCTGATTATATTGATGAGTCTGAAGTATTAACTCCTGCGGATGATGCTTATCATATTAATAAACATGACTTTAAGGTACCTTTTGTTTGTGGTTGTCGTAATCTTGGGGAAGCATTGCGCCGAATCGGGGAAGGGGCTGCGATGATTCGTACTAAAGGAGAGCCTGGAACGGGTAACGTTGTTGAGGCGGTTCGGCATATGCGTACTGTTATGAGCGAAATTCGTGCTTTAACATTAATGCCTAAAGAAGAGCTCATGGCAGCCGCCAAAAATATGGGCGCTCCCTATGATTTAGTTCTGTATATTGCGGAACATGGAAAACTACCGGTTGTTAACTTCGCCGCAGGGGGAATAGCTACGCCAGCTGATGCTGCATTGATGATGCATCTTGGCTGTGATGGTATATTTGTAGGGTCTGGAATTTTTAAATCAGGTGATCCTAAGGCACGTGCAAAGGCAATAGTTCTGGCTACAACCCACTATAAGGACGCAAAGATTCTTGCTGAGATTTCCAAAGATCTAGGACAACCCATGTCGGGAATTGAAATTTCAACATTGA
This sequence comes from Desulfosporosinus sp., assembly GCA_003132105.1. Lineage (GTDB taxonomy): Bacteria > Bacillota > Desulfitobacteriia > Desulfitobacteriales > Desulfitobacteriaceae > Desulfosporosinus. The sequence goes on along the minus strand of PKWS01000132.1, from coordinate 2,367 downwards.
CTGACTCTCAGCGCATGCAAGAACGGGGCTGGTAATCATGAAAAAGCGTGTTGGCGTTTTGGCACTGCAAGGTGCTTTCCGCGAGCACCGGCAGGTTTTAGAACATTTAGGGTGCGATGTTATAGAAGTGCGTAAAACAAGCGATCTTGAAGGAATCCATGGTCTCATTATCCCAGGGGGGGAAAGCACGACCATTGGGAAACTCTTGCAAATCGATGAGATGGGTGAAAAGCTCAAGGAGCTTGGCACTCGAGATTTACCTATTTTCGGAACATGCGCCGGTATGATCCTGCTTAGTAAAACTATAATCGATAGTGATCAGTATCGATTAAACCTAATGGATACTGTCGTAGAACGTAATGCCTTTGGAAGGCAGGTCGCAAGTTTTGAAACGGATCTTCTTGTACCTGCGATGGGTCCTAAACCTTTGCGTGCGGTATTTATTCGAGCGCCTTATCTTCGGGAAGTTGCCCCAAATGTAGGTATCCTGGCTGAGTATGATGGCAAGATTGTTTTTGCACGACAAGGAAATTTATTAGCCAGTGCATTTCATCCGGAACTTACTCCGGACCTACGGGTCCATCAATACTTTTTGGGCATGATCGATGAACATTAGGTAAGTTTTCTTTATAGCATGGGAGGATTTTATTATGTTGGATCTCAAGTTTGTCCGTAATAACCCTGAAGTGGTAAAGGAAGCATTGCAAAAGCGTCATGTGTCAATTAGTCTTGACCACTTACTGAAACAAGAAGAAGAAAGACGCAGACTACTTTTTGAGGTTGAGACTTTAAAGGCCCGTCGCAATTCTGTTTCTGAAGAAGTCGGACGCCTTAAGAAAAACGGGGAAGATGCGGAAAGCCTCGTTTTAGAAATGCGTGAAGTCGGCCAAACCATTAAGGAATTGGAAGATAAATCGACGGATATTGTGCAAGGGATGGAAAAAGTGCTCTACGAGATTCCTAATATACCTCATGCCTCTGTGCCAATAGGAGCGGACGAAAGTGCCAACGTTCAAGTTCGTACGTGGGGGACCCCTCGCGTGTTTGATTTTGAACCGAAGGCGCATTATGAGATCGGTGAAAAGCTGGATGTTTTGGATTTTGCCCGAGCGGCAAAAGTCACAGGTGCTCGTTTTACATTTTACAAAGGGTTAGGAGCTAAGCTGGAACGTTCCCTCATATCATTCATGCTTGATCGACATACTGCCAAGGGTTATACAGAAATACTTCCGCCGTACGTGGTTAATCGCACTTCAATGATTGGGACGGGTCAACTTCCTAAATTTGAGGAAGATGCCTTTAANNAGTCAATTGCCAATTCGCCACTGCGCCTACAGTGCATGTTTTCGTTCTGAAGCTGGTTCAGCAGGACGAGATACGCGGGGTCTGATTCGCCAACATCAATTTAACAAGGTGGAGCTCGTCAAATTCTCACTCCCTGAGAATTCTTATGAAGAACTTGAACTTTTGACTAGAGATGCGGAGAGCATCCTTCAAGAACTAGAACTTCCTTACCGGGTTATGGCGTTATCGACAGGCGATCTCGGGTTTACTTCCGCCAAAACCTATGATTTGGAAGTATGGCTACCCAGCTTTAATACCTATAGGGAAATTTCGTCTTGCAGCAATTTTGAAGATTTCCAAGCTCGTCGGGCAAACATCCGTTTTCGGAGAGGCCCTAAGGAAAAGCCAGAGTATATCCATACTCTAAATGGTAGCGGATTGGCGATTGGGCGCACAGTTGCAGCTATTATGGAGAATTACCAGGAAAATGACGGAAGGATACGAGTTCCTAAAGCATTGCAGCCCTATATGGCAGTTGAATATATCGGATAACTTCTGTTGGTATTTTGAAGTATTTTCCTTTAGCGAACTCGCTTCGCTCGATGATTCAGTGGGGACTCTACCCTCCCACTGAATTAGAAGGTGTAATTATGAATTGTGACGAATTCAGCTCCCACTTATCGAAGTGGGAGACTTCTTCTAGCACTTGGTTAAACAAAAAGTATAGTTGTTTTTATTTAATATTTATGTTATGCTATTTTTCGGTCGTCATTCTTGGAGGGGTGTTCGAGCGGTTTAAGGACCCGGTCTTGAAAACCGGTGACCCTGCGAGGGGTCCGTGGGTTCGAATCCCACCCCCTCCTCCATATATGCGCTCGTAGTTCAGCTGGATAGAGCGTCTGACTTCGAATCAGAATGCCGGGGGTTCGAATCCCTCCGAGCGCACCACTAAAACTTTAGATGACTATCTGAATAAATTTTCTTTATGAGTTATCAATAAGGCCTCGTAGCTCAGGTGGATAGAGCGGGGGTTTCCTAAACCCTGTCTTGCGGAGGTTCGACTCCTCCCGGGGTCACCAAAAT
>PKWS01000326.1 GCA_003132105.1 Desulfosporosinus sp. | reverse complement strand
AAGGCTCTCATTAGTCAAGTGACTGTCTTTCATTACCGACAAGAAAATCGATTGATGTTAGTCTCTGATTGTGCAATTAATGTTGCTCCCGATTATATTAAGAAATTGAAGATTATCCAAAATTCAGTGGCATTGTGCCATAAATTAGGGATTGAAAAACCAAAAGTGGCGATTGTGGCGCCACTCGAACAGATTAATCCAGATATTCAGTCCACTATTGATGCGGCGATGCTGACACTTGCCAATATGCGGGGGCAGATTAAAGGCTGTATTGTAGACGGACCGCTCGGCCTTGACAATGCTGTTTCTCTTGAAGCTGTACAGCATAAAGGGATACGTAGCGAAGTGGCCGGTCGTGCGGATATATTAATTATGCCCGATCTTGCTGCAGGCAATATTTTGGATAAATCGCTGCGTTATTTTTCTGGATTTAAGACAGCAGGTGTAGTGGCTGGTGCCAAAATGCCACTAATAATGACTTCCAGAAGCGATTCGGCTGAAAATAAGCTTAATTCCATTGTAATGTCTGTACTGCAATCGCTGTAAAAGGAGGTATAATGCTGCATTACTGCATTTTCAGCATTTTCTGAAATGTAACATATTATCTTGGTAGATGACATCCAATAATATTTTTGGAGGGGTATTGTAAATATTAACGGATATAGCAGAGAGAGGTGCAACTGTACAGCGATAATGAACAAAAGGAGAGCTAAAATTGGCATATAAAGATTTGAGAGAATTTCTAGCAATATTAGAAGAAGAGGGTCAATTGGTTCGTATTGAAGATGAGGTCATGCCTGAACCAGATTTAAGTGCTATAGGTAGGGCAGCACCAAATATTGAAAGCGGGCCTGCAGTAATTATCAACAAGATAAAAGGGTATAAAAATAGTGTGGTATTAAATGTTCATGGTTCATGGCAAAATCACGCTCTAATGTTGGGGCTTCCCAAAGATACCTCAGTTAGAGATCAGTTTTTTGCTTTAGATAAAGCGTGGTCGGCTTATCCATTAAAACCGGTATGGGTTGAGGACGCTCCAGTTAAAGAAGTTAAAATTACAGAAGGCATTAATCTTTTTGATGTGTTGCCGCTCTTTAGAGTGAACAAATTTGATGGTGGCTTTTATATATCAAAGGCGCTGATCGTTAGCAAAGACCCTGATGATCCTGACAATTTTGACAAACAAAATGCCGGTACCTATAGAATTCAAGTAAAAGGTAAAGATTTAGTTGGCATTCAGCCATTACCTTTTCACGATATAGCAGTTCATCTTAAAAAAGCAGAAGAGCGGAATCAACCTTTACCCATAGCCATATGTCTTGGCAATGATCCTGTGCTAAATTTCATGTCCAGTACGCCTATAGAATACTTTCAGTCCGAATATGACTTTGCCGGGGCAATAAAGGGTGAACCTATTGAGCTTACCAAAAGTGAGGTTGGTAATTTAGATATTCCAGCTAGAAGTGAGATAATTCTAGAGGGCTATATTATTCCAAGAGAAAGAAAAATAGAAGGCCCATTCGGTGAATTTCCAGGAAGCTACTCTGGTTCTAGGCTTCAGCCTGAGGTCAGAATACACACAATTACTCACCGCATAAAGCCTATTTTTGAGAATTTATATCTGGGCATGCCATGGACGGAAATTGATTACTTGCTGGCACTTAATACGAGTATTCCACTGTATCGACAACTTAAGAGGGATTTTCCTGAAGTTGTAGCTGTAAATGCTATGTATACTCATGGAATGGGTGTTATTGTTTCCACTAAATCAAGATTAGGTGGATATGGTAAAGCAGTTGCCATGCGACTATTATCAACACCTCATGGGATGCCATATTCAAAAATTGTTATCATAGTTGATGAGTTTGTAGATCCGTTTAATTTAGAACAAGTGATGTGGGCATTAACTACACGAGTACGTGTGGATAAAGATGTTGTTACTATTCCTTATTGCCCTGGTATGCCGTTAGATCCATCATCGGAACCAGCAGGGATGCATACAAAGCTTATTATTGATGCTACTACGCCAGTTGCTCCAGATCATTTCAGAGAGAGTGAGCTATTAGATATACCGGAAAAGACGGATTTTTGGATTAATTACTTAAAAAAAGCAAGACATATATAAGGGGGAACCAATGATGATATGTCCAAGATGTGATTCTAAAACTGTCGAACTATTGACAAAAGCTCTGGTTGATGATGCGTGGGAAGTGTATATATGCAAAACGTGCTGTTTCTCTTGGCGATCAACTGAGGACGATGAGATTACAGATCCTACAAAATATGATAAACGATTTAAGATTAATCCGGCTGAAATTTCTCAACTTGGCATAATACCGCCAGTCCCCAAGTTATTAAAAAAATAATAATTATGGGTAAAATAAAGCTTCGGCTAGGGCTTGAAACTGGAGAGAGGTGCAGGAGTAAACAGGGCATAAGGTTAATGCAGAGACGTTGATACACTGATACACGCAAAATTTCATAGGAAATAATTATAAAAGGAGAATGAATATGCGAAAGATCGACGTAAATAAGGTCATTGAGGATGGAAAATTTAATAATTATTTTTTCTCAATTTTTATGCTGCTCATCTTGGTAGTACTATTTGATGGCTATGATATGGGAGTCTACGGGGTTACGCTTCCTTCTATCATGAAAGAGTTGGGATTGACTGCAACTCAAACAGGGCTTTTAGCAAGTGTGGGCATGTTTGGAATGATGTTTGGCGCTTTATTTTTGGGGTCATTAGCAGATGTCATTGGACGAAAAAAAGTTATAATTATTGGGATATTAATTTATTCTGTTTTTAATGGCTTAGTTGGTTTTATCCATAGTGCGTCAGTTTTTGCGGTAATCCGTTTTATAGCAGGGTTAGGTATGGGCGCTATTACACCAGTTATTGTCAGTCTCTTGTCCGAATATTCACCTAAAGCCAATAAAACCTTGCTACTTACTTTAGTTGTGATCGGGGTCCCAATCGGGCAGTTGGTTTCTTCACTTGCAGGGGTTGCATTCTTGAGTACGCAGGGCTGGAGAATACTGTATTTCGCTACGTTTATATCATTAATCGTTATTATTCCTATAGTTAGCCGTATCCCTGAATCGATGAAATTTTATGTGGCGAAAGGAAAAACGGATATTATACGAAAGACTTTATCCAAAGCCAATCCCGAATTCGTTTTTTCGGACGAAGATATCTACGAAGTGAGTGCTTTAAATAGTAAGAAAGCTTCTTTATACAGTTTATTTGGAGATGGCTATGCTAGAAATACTATTTTAATTTGGATAGCTTTCTTCTGCAACTTATATCTCTATTTTGGTGTATCAACATGGCTTCCTAAGCTAATGACAATCCTGGGATATACTTTGACATCAAGCATCGCTTTTCTGGCCATTTTCCTTATTGGCGGAATTGTCGCGGGTCCGTTTATTGGGGTACTTGGGGACAAATTTGGCTACAAGAAGGTTATGCCATTTCTCTATATAGGTTCTGCCATTCTGATTAGCCTTCTGAGCTTTAAAACAAGTACGGCAGTATTTTATACCCTACTGTTCTTGGCTGGAGCTACAGTAAGCTCGGTTCAAAATCTGACTCTCGCAGCAGCACCAGAGTTTTATCCTATATCCATCCGCGGAACGGCGATGGGATGGGGATCAGCCGTTTCTCGTTTGGGGAGTGCAACAGCCCCTATCATTATTGGCATATTAGTCCAGGCAAAGTTTCCTATGACGACGGTTTTCGAGTCATTCATAGTTCCGGCCATTATTGGATGTATAGCAATCTTGCTTACTAAAAAGGATCCAAATGCTGCGCATCTTCGGAATGACGTTGCTTACCCAGATAAACTAACTTAAGTATAACAAGTATATTAATAACCTATGACCTCATACCCATTTTATCGTTACCGTTAACAGGGTATTATGACTGTGATTCATAGTGCATTTGATCTGTCCAGAAAAAGTAACCACCTCACAAAGGGGAAGGTTACTTTTTGTCGGCCAGTACAACAAACGACCGTTTATTGTACTGTTTTATTTCCTGCATTTTTACTACCAAAAGCCCATAAAGCATAGTACAAAATGGCGTACAATAATCACAGTACATTTAGCATAGAGAACGAGCAGGTCGTCCGCTCGATAGCAGTCGCTGTTTTTTTGGGCATGAGTTATAATGTAGCAGATTTAATTGCGATACCTTAGATAAAATACTATATGCTGATATCTCGCTGCAAAATGATCGCAAAACCATTAAAAATGTCGTATTGCAGGAAATAGCTATTAGTCTATGGAAGGTATCAAATCCAGAGCATAACATGAACCAAGATAAAGGCTACCTAAATTGACGAAGGTCTAAACATGAATGTGCCCATTTTTGGAATAATTGGAGGAACAGAACGTGACGAAAAGAGTCTATAAGCTAAAACCAGACACTGAGGACCTACGCGACAAAATTTTTAGATCCACCCAATTTAAATCTAAAACAGTCCTACCGAAGTCAGTAGACCTTCGGACCGGTTGCTCCGCGATCGTAGACCAGGGCAAGTTGGGAAGCTGTACTGCCAATGCTATTGCTTCCGGCCTACGTGAATACTGGGAAGAACAAGCAGGAAAGCTTATCCCTCTAAGCCGTTTGTGGTTGTACTGGCAAGAACGCAATATAGAAGGTTCTGTGAATGAAGATGCCGGGGCAGAGATCCGGGACGGCATGAAAGTCCTGCAACAACTTGGATGCGCTCCTGAAGCTGACTGGCCCTATGACATTACAAAGTTTACGCAAACACCACCTACGAAGGACACAACAGACGCAATGCCATTTAAAGTCACAGAGTATCATAGAGTGACAGACTTGACCCCGTTGAAGGCAGCTTTAGCAGAAGGATATCCGGTAGTCCTTGGTTTTGACGTGTATGAAAGCTTTGAATCCGATCAGGTAGCAAAGACTGGTATTATCCCCCTTCCGAATCCTGGGGAAAAGTTACTAGGGGGCCATGCCGTCTTAGC
>PKWS01000372.1:4126-4819 GCA_003132105.1 Desulfosporosinus sp. | reverse complement strand
CCTCTCACAAGCAGCTCTTGAGTCTTAGTTTGATCTGCGAGAGCAAGCAAGTAAGCGTTGTAACGCAAAGTTCGCTTAGGGGCTAAAACACTACCTTACCAACTCTCCCAGGCGCTGAACAATATCCTCACGATCTCCACTCAAAAGAGTCCTCACATCAATAAGCACCCAGTCCTTGTGAATCCGAGACAGTATGGCTACCGTTCCTAAACGTAAAAACGATTCTAACTCAATCACACTCCCTTGAATTGTACGGATGGCACACACCCAGGTTGGGAGATCAACTGTAGGCCATGCCCCACCTCCTACCTGAGAGACGTCCTCTTTTAATTCAGCTGAGATAGCAGGATTGGACTGAAGCGCCTCTACAAGCTCAGATGCAGCTGATTTCAACGTATCCAAAGGGAGAGAGAGCATCCTCCAGACAGGGATATCTTCTATTCCCCCATTTTTATATAAGAGTAGGGTCCCTTCGAGGGCTGCTAAGGTCAATTTATCCACCCTCAAAGCCCGGGTCAATTGATTCGCCCTCAAACGTTTGACAAAAGCTTGCTTTCCCACGATGATCCCTGCCTGAGGGCCACCTAGCAATTTGTCTCCGCTGAAGGAAACGAGGGAAAGCCCTGCTTTGACGGTTTGCTGAATGGTCGGTTCAAGAGGAAAACCAAGGTTTGTCCCGTCAAAAAAGCTTCC
>PKWS01000372.1:3182-4037 GCA_003132105.1 Desulfosporosinus sp. | reverse complement strand
TTTGGCCCCCCCGGCTTTCAAAACTTCTGGAATTCGAAAGGATCCACCAACTTCCACCAGTTCTCCGCGCGACACAATAACGTCTTTCCCCTGGGCAAACGTATTCATCATCAAAAGCACTGCTGCTGCATTATTATTGACTACCATAGCAGCTTCTGCCCCAGTCAGATGACAAAGAAGCTCTTCAACATGGTCATAGCGCGAGCCCCGCTCCCCAGACTCAATATTCAACTCAAGATTACTATACCTTTCGGCTTGTTCTGCAACAAAACGCGCGACCTCTGGCGCTAGCAAAGCCCTTCCGCAGTTCGTATGTAAAACGACCCCAGTCCCATTGATAACACGCCGCAAACTAGTTTCAGGCCGTTTCAGCTCCTTTAAAAGCTGGCTTTTCAACCACGACCAGAGGGAAGATTCAAACTCAGCAAACGAATCCGTATAATTTCGGTTGACATTTTCCCTCGCTTTTTGTAGAACCTGTCGAACTTCCTGCGTGAAACGAGGCAGCTGCCTTTCATTCGTCAAAAACGGACTGAATTCGTCGTCATGCTCCAGCCGAGAAATCACTTCGTGAACAGCCGGAAGAGTCCGTAAACGCCTTTGTTTCTCTTGATCCACTCGATTATCACTCCTTATTGGCCACAACTTATTATCGACCAATTCCCCTTAAACTAGCCCGCACGCTTTTCAGGATTTCGACAGCCCTATTAGCATAAGATAAGGACGACATATGTATGAGCTATTTCGAGGAGGTAAATCCATGTCCAACATCATCCTAACCCCCCCATTAAAACAGCCAGCTCGCCAAGCAGTTATTATTCCCTTTAAAAGCCTCTCTCATAATAAAGCAGGGTT
>PKWS01000372.1:0-3149 GCA_003132105.1 Desulfosporosinus sp. | reverse complement strand
CCATGCGTAAATAGAGAAAAGGGAAGCGTTTGCTTCCCTTTTCTCTATTCTTACCTTCTCCGTTTTAGCTTTGTGAAGGCTTTTTAAAAGAAGCATTGAGTGTTTGTACCGCCTTGACTGGAACGATAACCTTCCCATGTTCAGACAGAAAAACACCGGTTGTGGCCACAATTTCCCCGTATTCATCTAAAATCGCCTCTGCCAATAGCCTTTTTTTGCCAGTCCCCATACGGGTCAAGACAAGGTAATATTCTTTTTCGAACAGAAAGAGTCCTGAACGCAGCTGATTAAATTCGGGTAGACGTCCAACTGTGGCTAAAACATCTTCGAAGTCGGCGAACACATAAACTAATTCTGTCACACGGCCTTTAGTGGACTTATGCACCTTTTCCTTATTCAAACCCTCGTGTTGTTCATCCTGCTTCATGATCGTGATGACAAACTCGTCATTCGACGCCACGGTTGCCTGAATCCAGAAGGGCTGCTCTAAATTAAACTCAACTTCTTCTCTCGCCTGTGCAATGAGTTCCCAGAACAATTGCTCTGTCTTCGCTGATCGCTGAAATAGATCAGCCATCGTAATGTCCCTGTCAGTTAGTTCTGTCAAGGAGATAAAAATGCGGATGGTATGCTCGTTAACTTTTTGAACACGCATAGCCCCACTCTCCTTTCCGCATTTAAGCTCATACCTTATCTTATTCCCATTATAGCATATTACGTCTTCACATTTTCTGTGAAATGTAAGATTTTATACCATTTTTCTTTATACTAGTCAGAANNGCCAGCCAAGTTTTCTTTATCCGATCTGAATCAACTGATATTCCCTGCTTCCCAAACCAATCTTTTCACCATAGGAAAGCTGAATGGACCAGTCCACATCCGGAAATAGTACCCGGAATTTATCAGATTCAGTATGGCGTTCGCCCAGCTCAGAAAGCGGGTTCCCGTGTGCTTGGTTAATTAGGTTCACCGCAGCCTGGTCAATAGCAATTGGATCTTTGGAAGCGAGAATACCAATATCTCCAACAATAGGCACATCGTTCCAGCCACAACAGTCACACAGCGGGGAAACGTTCGTCACAAATGTAATAAACCCAGTTTTTCCTTCTTTCCCTTTAAGAACACCAGCAGTATACTCTGCAATTTTCTCTTGAATAATGTCGGCTTCAGTTTTCCAATTAATCGCAATGGCGCGTACTGGGCAGGTAACCGTACATTCACCGCAACCGATGCATTTGTCGGGTGAAATTTTCGCCTTACCTTCCACGATAATAGCATCAGCAGGACACCATTTTGCACATTTACCACAGGCTATGCAGATTTCTTCATTGACCAGAGGCAACAAATCCGAGTGTTGCTGTTGTTTACCAGCACGGCTACCCAGGCCCATCCCTAGATTCTTCAAGGTGCCTCCAAACCCTGTTGCCTCATGCCCTTTGAAATGAGTGATGGCCAATAACACATCCGCCTGGACTGCGGCACTCCCGATCTTCACTTCTTTAAAGTGTTTGAGATTTACTGGCACCGAAACATAGTCTTTCCCATTTAGACCGTCGGCAATCACCAAAGGAGCCCCCACGACGGAGTAATCAAAACCGTTCTCAATCGCCGTCTCTAAATGGTCAACAGCATTTGAGCGGGAACCTGCGTAAAGCGTATTGGAATCCGTTAGGAAAGGGAGTCCCCCTTTATTTTTGACCTGCTCCACGACGCGACGCACATATTGAGGGCGGACATAGGCAAGATTTCCGCGTTCCCCAAAATGCAGCTTGATCGCCACAAGGTCTTTAGGCGCAATCGCATCAAGCAATCCTGCACGTACAATCAAATGCTCAAGTTTTGTTAAAAGGCTTTCCCCTCGTTTTGTCTTCATGCTGGTGAAATAAACTTCCGCACTCAATACAAACACTCCCTCTCACCCAACGAACGATACTCTGATCCTATTTTATTAGACTATTCATTTTAAAGCAAACTTCCCACCAACTCACAGCGTACAACTTCTCGTCGTACCGGGAGATATATCAGTCTTACTTTGTCTTCTATATTAAGCTGCTCATAGACATTATGGTCGACATAGAACTGGTTTTGTACTGAGCCAGTACGTACGTCTAAAACATAGGACCTTGCTCCAGAATCATAGGCTTTACCTTCAACCGATCCTAGGATATAACCGGGTTGAGACAACCAATCTGGTTGGGAAAAAAATAGTAGTTGTGTGTAAATCCCTAAAACCCCAATCCAAATCAAAGTTTTCCCCGCCAGTAGTAAGAAGCCCCAAGCATCATGAGCATAACGCCATGTACCTACAAATTTCCAAACCAATCCGTAGAGGACGAATCCCCATATCAAAAAGAGTACGATCAAATTTGGCCATGTCGTACTCCATAGATAATGATAGTAGTCTGCCATTACTTACCCCTTTACAAAGCAGTCATGGAAATACCTTTATTCGCTTAGCTTCCACTCAATTCGGATTGACAGCCGTTTCCGCCATTTGCTTTAACATCATAGAGCAGGTGATCCACGCGGTCAAAAAATTCATGCAGTGGCTCTTCCTGATAGATGGCCATTCCCATACTCAAGGTTACCGCCGCACGATTAGGAAGGCTTTCAAAAGAATGTCGAATCCTTCTCATAACGTGCTTTGCTTGTTCCAAATCTGTTTCTGGTAAAACAATGGCAAACTCATCCCCGCCAAAACGATAAACCCCATCCATGGAACGTACAGCGTTCTGGAAAACTTGTCCTGCTGAATACAATAACTCATTACCACGTCGGTGCCCAAAGGAGTCATTATATTTTTTAAAGTGATCTAAATCAATAAGAATCAGAGTAAGAGGATCCTGTTTTCGTTTAGCATGCTGCGCCGCATATCGTACCCGCTCCTGATACGCCCTGAAATTTCCGAGTCTCGTCAGTTCATCCAGAGTTGCGACACTTAACAACCTTCGACGTTCAACAGCAAGTCTCTGAATCACCAGAAAAAGACAGATTGCAATCAAGGTCACTCCCACCGCTCTCAACCAGAGATACGTTATCCCTTGTATGAGAATTAAGGCCAAAGTAACAATTATTCCAGAAAGCCAAGGCCGAATCTTAATTGGAGTATCCTTCAGCGTTGATTTATCAGACATACGTTATTGCCTCCA
>PKWS01000136.1 GCA_003132105.1 Desulfosporosinus sp. | reverse complement strand
GAAGTAATTCTTTTTGATGAACCGACATCAGCACTAGATCCTGAACTAGTAGGTGAAGTTCTTTCGGTAATGAAGAAGGTGGCAAAAGAAGGAATTACAATGGTAGTGGTTACTCATGAAATGTCCTTTGCTCAAGATGTCGCAAATAAAGTGATTTTTATGGATGGCGGCGTCATATTAGAAGAAGGAACACCTAATGAAATTTTTAGAAGTCCTAAACATGAAAGAACAAAACAATTTTTAAAGAGAGTAATACAAGTCTTTTCTTATTCTATTTAAAAGTTATATTTTAGATAAACAATTGTGTAGGTTGGCTTATTCATGGTAGCAGCAATGTACGTGTATGTTGTAAGTTATAAATTTAAAGGGGAGATGGGAAGATGTCAAAGCGAGAAAGAGTTCTTAATGCCTTTAATAACAAACCAGTCGATAGGGTGCCCGTTGGATTTTGGTTTCATTTTCTTGAAGAAGAAGAATTTTATCAGGGTCTAGATAACCCAGCATTAATCGAAAAAAACATTGCATCGCATAAAAAGTTTATAGAGGCTACAGATCCTGATTTTGTAAAAATTATGAGTGATGGGTATTTCTTGTACCCAAGTAACGTGTACGAAGACTTGAAAAATGCAGCAGATTTAAGAAATTTTAAACCGCTCGGAAAAGATCATCCTTGGATTCAAGGCCAAATACGGCTTGCAAAGGCCGTTGTTAACTTATTAGAGGACACAAGTGCCTTCTATAACATTTTTGCACCCAGTACTTTCTTACGATTTGCAATTTCTGATGAAAAATTCATTGAATACTTCAGAGAAGATCCAGCGGCAGTTGCTTATGCTTTAGAGGTTATTGCCCAAGATATAGCCTATTTATCAGAATCAGTCATTAAAGAAGCGGGAGCAGACGGTATCTATTTAAGCGTTCAAAATCCAGGCAATGGAGAATTCACGTATGATGAATACCGCAAATATATCACTCCAAGTGAAAAATTTGTATTAGCTCATGCAAATCTAGCCAGTCCAAACAATATTCTACATTGCTGCGGATATGCTGGAAATAAAAATAATCTTGAAGTATGGCAAGATTATGAGGCAAAAGCAATTAACTGGGCAGTAACAATCGAACATGTAGATCTTGCGGAGGGTAAAAAATTCTTTGGTGGTAAAGCGGTCATCGGTGGATTTGATAACCGTCTAGATAAACTATTACACGCTGGTACAAAGGCGGACATTGAAGTATTTACAGAAGATATTATTAGAAAAGCTGGTAAAGTTGGCATCATCATTGGTGCAGACTGCACAGTACCAAGCGAAATTGCATTAGAAAGATTACAATGGGTAAAAGATAAAGCTAGTTTGTTATGATTGAAACATGAAAACATTTCTAGACAAGCTAGTTCTAACCATCATTATCATTGTCGTGATCATAGCGGGAATTTGGGATCTGGTTGGTTTAAGCTCCGAAGGAGTATTTGGGCTTGATGCGCAAGCTTCACAAAAGGGAACTGCGAAGGTAATAAAAGAACAGCAAATGGATCCAACCACCTTAACAAGGTTACCTAATCTGTAGAATTATTAATGGAAAATAGATAAGTGGGTCACAACTATGGTAAAAGGCCACATCGGCAAGGATAAACGTGTCTCTCATCCATTCAAAAGAGCCCTCAGCAATTGCTGGGGGCTCTTAAAGCTATTGATCGTTCCACATAGATTTCATGATTCCGTTCATTTTTGCTTTTCTTTTTAAAGTTTCTTCCGGTGCTGCAACATATAGACCATTACTATACAAAAAGCAGTCGCCGACAAAACTACTTTGTGAAATTAGTAAGATATATGAAGAATGTTTACCACATTGGATGATGCGGCCCCGGTATTCGTCACTGGAGTTTAACTGCAAAGTTGAATTTACCGTATTCATAAAAATAATATTAAAAAAACCAATACCTGCAATAGCCATTGCGGCTAAGAAAGAAGAACGGATAAAGAATACCATTACCAGCAAGGCGGCGATGATGAGAGAACTCGCAAACATAGTCCGCCGGCTAGGTTCTTCGCGGACTTTAGTTGCAACCAACAATGCCCCAACAAGTGAGCCGATACCCATAGCCGAGAGGAGAAAACCATAACCATTAACACCCTGGTGGAGAACCTGATCAGCAAAAACAGGAAATAGCACGTTAGTATTCATTGTAAATGTCCCCACATCCAACACGGCAAGTACAGCGCAGGCTAAAACTGGCTTCTTGATAATGTATCTGAGCCCGTTACCGATGCTCTTAATCATGTTACCTGTTCTCTTAGCGACAGTAATAGTTTGGGGGCGAATGAGAGACAAGCCAATGAGCACTGGAATGAAGCTTATGCCGTTCAAGAAAAAACAAAATCCGGCACCAACACCGGTCATTAATATAGCAGCTATTGCTGGGCCAATGATGCGGGCTAAATTAACTATGCTGGAATTAAGGGCAATGGCATTGGTCAAATCTTTTCTGCCGACCAATTCAACGATAAAAGACTGGCGGGTAGGCATATCCAGCGTATTAACCAATCCTAGGGCAGTTGCAAGGATTAAGACCTGCCAATAATAAATGTGTCCGGACCAAACCAAGACTGCCAGAATGAAGGCTAGGATCATAAGAGCTGCTTGTGTAAATAGAAGCATCGATTTCTTAGGATATCTGTCAACTAAAACACCGGCAAAGAGAGAAAAAATAAGCATGGGTGCAAACTGAGCAACTCCTAAGATCCCAAGTGAAAATGCAGATTTAGTGATAGTATAGACCAGCCATTGCTGGGCAGTTCTTTGCATCCAGGTGCCTATTAGTGATATGCACTGACCAAACCAGAAATAGCGATAATTTTTATGAGTTAAGGCTGGAAAAGTTTGGCCAAATTTGGCCTTTAATGCAGCAATCATGATTTGTATTCTCCAGTCCACTAGTATTAGCCAATATGTAGAATAAGTTAACCCTTATCTATTAATAGTTCTTGCAGGAATTTCTGATGGGAGAGAAAGTAACGGCGGACCAGTAGCCTTCTGTCAGGGTAGAATTCCCTTGCTTTGTCGAATTCTTCATTAAAATCTCTGATGAAAATACTTAACTTATGCAGCGCTTAAAAAATTGGTTGTCGTGTTGAACATTAGACACTGTCTTTTTTCTTATAAACTTTGCTTAGACTTTATCCCGGAGTACTCTGTACATTTTTTTTCAACCATTCTCATCTAGCATTCGACGTGGGTGGGGTTGCCATTTTGTTGGGTTAGCTTACTTTTATATTTTTTGATGTTGGGCTACTCATTTTATATATTCAATGATCGAACGATTGTATTTTCGCAACAGCTGTCCGAACACTTCGCATTCTTCATCGGACCAATTTTTAAGAATGTCCGCAATTTTAGCCAATCGTGCTTGTTTGTGTTCGCTATATTCTTTTGTTCCTAAATCCGTTATCTGAAGGGAGCACGCTCTGCCATCCAATGGATCGGGGATCCTGTATACATATCCTTTTTGTTCCAGAGCAGCTGCTTGTCTGCTTACAGTGGAAATATCCAAATGGGATTCATCTGCCAGTGCTTTTACTCCAGCAGATCCATGAGAGGTTATTTGATGTAATAAGAGATATGCAGCTTTATCGAGAGTGCCAAATTTATTATAGGTTGTAATTAATGAGACACGGCGGATGAGGATCGCAAATTCAAGTTCAAGAGTTTCCAATGAATGTTTATCCATGTCTTTAATACCTCACTTTTTATCCGTACCATGGCCTATTTTAACAGAAACACAATTATTTTGGAAATACTGACAATGTTAATAAAAAGCTTGTAACTTGACATGATCGAAAAGCACTTGTATAATGCAACTATATACTTTTATAATACAACTTGTTTCGAAAATAAGCAAATAAATGAGGATGATGCTTATGCAAGCTTATGAAATTATGATTAACTCTCAGTGGATTAGATTGAATAAATTGAGGTAAAAATCACAGAGAGAAGACCCCTATACACATCATTTCATGGAGGTAAAATAATAGATGAATAAGATTGATTACAAATGGATGGCCCTTTCTTGCACAACCCTTGGTGCACTTTTTTCTGTTCTTAGCGGAAGTACTTTGGTCGTCGCGCTACCCGTGATCATGAAAGATTTACATGCGAGTATGAGCGTCATAACTTGGACGATCATGGGATATATGCTAATCATGACAATCTTGGTGCCATCAATCGGCAGAATGGGAGATATGTATGGCAGAAAGAAGCTTTATGTCAGCGGTTTTGCCGTATTTACACTTGCTTCATTTTTGTGCGGATTATCGCAGTCAGGCATGCAGCTAATAATCTTTCGATTGCTGCAAGCCATTGGAGGTTCATTAATGCTTGCCAACGGGACGGCTATCGTTGCTGACGCCTTTCCTAAGGAGGAACTTGGTAAAGCTTTAGGACTCAACATTTCGGTCATAAGCGTGGCAATCATAGTAGGCCCCATTTTAGGAGGCTTTCTTACGGCGTTTGGATGGAGAAGTATATTTTATGTAAACATCCCTATCGGAATCATAGGAACGTTATGGTCGGCGTTTCAGCTAAAGGAAATGAATAAAGTAACTGAGAAACAAACGTTTGATTTGAAGGGTACCTTAAGCTTCACGGCAGGCGTGCTTTTACTTTTAATAGCCTTGTCCTTAGGCGCATTTATGGGATGGACGAATCCCTACGTCNNTTATTTAAAACAAGAGTGATCGCTTTTGCCTATATAAGTAACTTCCTAAATGGTATAGCAAGAGGTGCCGTAACCTTCTTACTCATTTTCTTTTTCCAAGGGGTAAAGGGAATGGATCCACTCACCGCAGGACTTATGTTGTCTCCTTTTGCCATCGCAATGATGATTATTTCTCCGTTCAGCGGGGTGTTATCTGACCGATATGGTACAAGAGTTTTGAGCTCCGTCGGGCTGCTGATTACAGCAGTAGGTCTTGGAGGGCTTATGTTGATCAAGTCAACGACCTCAATCACTGAATTGATTCTGTGGATGCTCATCATGGGCTTTGGCTCAGGGATGTTCTTTTCACCCAATACAAGTTCTATCATGGGTTGTGTACCTGCTGACAAAAGAGGAATTGCCGCAGGGGTGAACACCATGATGAGTAATGCTGGTGCTCTGCTTAGTATTGCCCTTTCAATGGCCATCATTTCGTCAAGTATCTCTCCCCAGGCAATGCAGGCACTATTTTTAGGTACTCAGGTTGGTGCTAATGGAATTGCCATTAATGAGTTTGTTTCAGGGCTAAGAATGGCATTTACCATTTCCTTTGCCTTTAGCCTGACGGCAGCATTAATGTCCTATTTAAGAGGCCCCAAGCCAAACTGGGAGACTGAATAGATTTTTATAATGGCTCATGAGTCAGAGAGCCCCACGTTCAATAACGTGGGGCTCTCTGACTCA
>PKWS01000348.1:2042-4032 GCA_003132105.1 Desulfosporosinus sp. | reverse complement strand
GTCTTTGACGAAAACCACTATTATGAAGAACTGTCTATTCGAGATATGGCCCGAATCGTGGCTTCCTTTTACAAACACTGGGAACCTCAGGCCTTTGACAAGTACTTAAAAGACTTTGAACTCAACCCTAAACAAAAGATTAAGCAACTCTCGAAAGGGATGAAAACGAAGTTTGCTTTGGCTGTCGCCCTCTCCCATGGGGCTGAGCTCTTAATTATGGATGAGCCAACATCTGGCCTTGACCCGCTGGCACGCAGCGAGCTCTTGGACATCCTGGCTACCATGATCCAGGATGAAAGGAAGTCCGTCTTTTTTTCTACCCACATTACCTCGGATCTAGACAAGATCGCCGACTTCGTGACCTTCATCTATCACGGCGAAATCGTCTTGAGCGCTACTAAAGATGACATCTTAGAGAAATACGGGGTAATCAAAGGGTCTAACGATTTGCTCGACGAAGAAACCAGAAGCCTCTTTGTTGGTATCAAGACTAACAAATTCGGATTTGAAGGGCTGGTGCGAGATAAAGAGAAGGCCGTACGCCGCTTTAAAGAGCGGGCAATCGTAGAAAAGCCGACCTTGGAGGACATCATGCTTTATACAGTGAGGGGTGAGAAGAATGGTTAATCTGGTGTGGAAAGATTTCCTGCTTTTGAAACGGTATCTGTGGATAGCTGTGTTGTGGGGGGCGTGGCGCCCTTTATCTACAGAACCATAAATGGTGGAGTAGCCATCAGTGTTGCAATAATTGGGGCATCTTACATGCTCATCGGCCAAGCCTGTATCAGGGATGATAAAAATAAGTCTGAAATAATGCTAAACAGCCTCCCCCTGCGTCGTAGGGACATTGTCTTAGCCAAGTATCTTTCCGTCTTTTTCTATGCAACCCTGGCGATCCTATCTTTCCTGCTTGCCCAAGGTATAATGTCTGTCACAGGAATCCCCATCTCCATAAGCAAGATTTCTTTGGAAGGAATTGCCTTGGCTCTGGTCAACCTGATTGTCTTAATTTCCCTCTATTTTCCGATTTACTTCAAGCTTGGATATCTCCGATCCAATATCGTTGGAGGAATTTTATTTTTTGCTTGTTTCTTCTTACCAATGTCAGCGGTTTCGATTGCGCACTGGCTTGGAGGAGTGGGCAACCCCGCTTTGCGAAATATAGTAGCCATTATGCAAAGAGTCGTGGGCTGGCTACAAACCCAAGCAGATTGGCAAATATCCAGTTATGTGTTAGCTCTAGCCTTAATTTTAATGGCCGCTTCGGCTCGCCTTTCTTTGAGGTTCTATACCAGAAGGGAATTCTAGAGTTAAATAGTCATGCTCCATTAGGAGCGAAGTAAAAGTCTGAAATAAAGTGTTTAATTTATTCTTTACTTGAAAACGATTTAAAGTTCCACGAAAGGTAATAAATGAGTATGCGCATTATATGTAATAGTTACAAATCAACAACAAATGGGGATGAATCAATGGAACTGCTCAACGTAAATATTAACCACGCTGGGTATTCTGGCAACACGGATGTCATAAAAAACGTGGCACTGTCTGTAAAATCTGGTGAACTTGTAGGGTTGCTTGGTCCGAACGGAGCTGGGAAAAGCACCACTATTAAGGCGATCATGGGATTGTTGCCGGTGATGGACGGTAAGGTTGAATTTGCCGGGGAGAGTAAAAACTATGCCTATATCCCGGAACAACCCGTACTATATGAAGGGTTAACACTCTGGGAACATTTGGAGCTTGCTGCCGCTGCCTATGAAATCGAGCGAAAAGTATTTGTGCCTAGAGCCGAGGGACTTCTCAAACTCTTCCGCCTAACGGAAGTCAAGCACCATCTACCGGGTACCTTTTCTAAGGGCATGCAGCAAAAAGTCATGCTTATCTTGAGCTTTCTTCTGGAGCCATCGGTATATGTGGTTGATGAACCTTTTATGGGTCTGGATTACAGGGGTACTAAGGACTTCCTAGCTCATTTAAACCAAGCCAGAGC
>PKWS01000348.1:1320-2011 GCA_003132105.1 Desulfosporosinus sp. | reverse complement strand
TGTTTTGATAAACTCCTGGAGAATAATTAATGATGACTGTGAGTAGATTATTTTTTCGGCGAATTGTTTCAAGCTGGAAATATCAGGTCCAAGTATGGAGAACTGCCGTAGATTGGATTGTAGCTCTTTATATTGTCATCCCCTTTTCTTATATTCTCATCGACTTCTATCTTTCGTTGTGGAGGTCCGTTCCTGGGTGGCTGCACGCTATTCCCCTCAATGCTCTAGTGGCTATTATTCTCGTATTTGCATGGTCAGGGACAGTTCGTATTTTCGTGGAGGAAGCGGATCAACTCTTCCTCTTACAGCGAAAAGTATGGATCAGCCGGATTATTAAGTATAGTTTAGGCTATTCCGTTATCTATAACCTTGTGGTAACCACGTTGTTACTGATTGTCCTGGCACCATTTTTGTTGTTGCATTATGGTTTTTCTCTAATAGGTGTCGTCTGGCTAACCATTTTCGTCTTTGTCCTGAAAAACTGTATGGGTCTTGCAAAACAACTTGTTGAACTTCGTTTCAAGGGTTGGGTCAAGCGCATTATGAGGCTGGTTATTTTTTTAATAACCAGTGTGTATGTGAGTCAAAGTGTGGTTCTTTTGTTGAGTCGCAAGGGTCTGTTTTATCTGTCAATGTTCGTACTCTTGATGGTTCTAAGTTTGCTCTTACACAAACGAGTGAATCTGAGGGG
>PKWS01000348.1:0-1306 GCA_003132105.1 Desulfosporosinus sp. | reverse complement strand
AATCTGCTTTTTAAAGAGCGCAACCCAGTGAATGGTTTAGTGGAAATGTGCCTTAAATCTGAATTGCGTAATGACAAAGACGTTGATTTTTATCTAAAAACGGTTGGAGAATGTATTTTGGCGATATTAGCCTTTCCCCCGGAATACGGATGGCTTCTCTGGTTTGTTTTTTCAATCATGATAACCAACTTTGTTTGGATATTTTGGCAAGAGGTTATCAAGGACCCCTTTGTCTGTTCACTCCCTTGGCTCCCAGAAACAAAGGGTGTGGCGGTGAGAAAAGCCATATTTCTTATGGCCTTGCCGGGGCAGCTATTTCTCGGTGTTGTGGTGGCCGTTAAGACTCACTCTTGGTTGGGGGCTCTGGGGATTGTGCCTATTACAATTCTTATAGGCTATTTTACTGCCAAAAGAGTCTCCTTAAAGCTTTGAATACTGAATTAACATCACAAAAAAATTGCACCCTCAAAGGTGAAGGATGCAATCAAGATCAACGCAGACCAGGGAAGAGTCCGATGACACCGGTAGAAGTCATTTGCACGGCGATTACAGTGAGGAGAAGCCCCATCATACGAGTAATCAAATTGATCGTCGTTTGAGGCAAATGCTGCTGAACCCATGGAGCATGGTAAAAAAGGAAAAACGTTACCAATAGAACGGCAGTGAAAGCTAACATGACCAACACCGTTCCAGTAAGAGCGGAAGGGTAACCGCCAGATAAAGCCATAACTGTTGTAATTGTGCCTGGTCCTGCCAAAATGGGGGTAGCCAGCGGCACAATGGCTATATCATCTTTCTCCAAGCTCTCTGCATGTTCATCTGGGTTGGGATGATGGATATGTGACGATTTCCCCTGCAAAAGGTTAAAGGCAATGAAGAAAAGGAGAATGCCGCCGGCGATTCTGAAGGCGTCCAGGGTAATTCCCAAGATTTTTAAAATAGGCTGGCCTAAGACAGCGAAAAACAAAACAATAAAAAAGGCAATTAACGCAGACCGGCGGGCTAGGATTCTTTGCTCAGCCTGAGATTGATTGGCAGTGAGCGCCAGGAAAATCGGAACGTTGGCAATGGGATTCATAATCGCAAAAATTGAGGCAAGCGCTGAGATTTCAAAGACGATCATTACTTTATCACCTTCCGAATATAATTTTAACCTAGTGCCAAAAGAAGTATACCAGTTCTATAAAGTGGTATACTTCTTTTGGCACAATTTATCCGATGGCTAATCGCCACAACACTCCTTCTTAAGTGGTTGCTTCCCGCTATACGACATCTTAGCCATCTCGACACCTTGCCATCCCGACAC
>PKWS01000224.1 GCA_003132105.1 Desulfosporosinus sp. | reverse complement strand
GAGTTGATAAAGCATGAATATCAAATTGTCAGTAAGTCGTAAGTTATCAAGACTGGATCGCTACTTAACTTTGTGGATTTTTTTAGCAATGGCCGTTGGTGTTGGTATAGGGTATGCATTCCCTGGTACCGCTATTTTTATTAACCAATTTCAGATGGGGACGACCAATATTCTTATTGCCATTGGCTTAATCGTGATGATGTATCCACCTCTAGCAAAAGTGAAATATGAGGAAATCGGACGGGTCTTTAGAAATGGTAAAGTCATGACCTTATCCTTAATTCAAAACTGGATTGTTGGGCCAATTTTAATGTTTGGTCTCGCTGTAATTTTTTTGCATAATTATCCAGAGTATATGGCGGGACTTATTATGATTGGTCTAGCCCGTTGTATTGCCATGGTCATTCTCTGGAACAGTCTGGCTAAAGGAGACTCAGAGTATGCTGCAGCATTGGTTGCTCTAAATTCTGTTTTTCAGGTTATCTTCTATTCAGTCTATGCTTATTTCTTTCTTACCGTCTTACCAAGCTGGCTCGGTCTCACTCTGAATATTAATGTTAACATCAGTATGTGGGAGATCGCTAAAAGTGTTCTTATTTATTTGGGAATTCCCTTTTTTGCGGGGATGCTTACGCGCTTTATACTTTTGCCTATGAAGGGAAAAGAGTGGTACGAGAAAAAATTTATTCCNNGGCCAGACTATTGTTTCCGTACCGTTGGATGTCGTAAGAATTGCGATACCGCTGTTGATTTACTTTATGATTATGTATTTTGTCTCCTTCTATATGGCTTGGCGACAAGGACTTTCCTATGGTCAAACTGTCACCTTAGCTTTTACAGCAGCAAGCAATAACTTTGAACTTGCCATTGCTGTTGCTGTCGCGGTGTTTGGAATTAACTCTGGGGCCGCGTTCGCAGCAGTCATCGGCCCCCTCATCGAGGTGCCTGTCATGATCGCCTTAGTTAATGTTAGTTTGTTCTTGGGAAAGAAAT
Organism: Desulfosporosinus sp.; assembly: GCA_003132105.1. GTDB lineage: Bacteria > Bacillota > Desulfitobacteriia > Desulfitobacteriales > Desulfitobacteriaceae > Desulfosporosinus. The sequence goes on along the minus strand of PKWS01000224.1, from coordinate 2,789 downwards.
TTTTTGATAAAAAGGGACTGCCGATAAGGGGATAGTATGGTTTCTATTCTGTCTGATAAGTAGAGGGGGGCGAGATGCCCTCCTTTTGTTGAAATTTAAAGAAGTAAGCTAAGACGTGCAGGAAATGATTAAATAAAAACGAAATACAGATAAAGAATGGCAAGTGAGGTTTTTTCAAGCTCATCTCAATTCGTGGATTTTTGAGTTTGTAAATGTGTTAGAGATGAAAGCGGATACCGATTTTTATCGAGGCATGGCACATTTGCTAAGGGCCTTTTTGGAAGAGGAAAAAGAAGGATTAACAGATAATATGGAGCGAACGGAATAAGATGCGTTTCTACCCCTCGATGTAAATCGGGGGGTAGTTTTCCGCCATTTGTTAAATATATCTCTTATAATTGTTGGATTTGAATCAAAAAATATATTATAATATTATTAAGTGAGAAATTTATGGGCAGGATTGTAATAAAATAGATTTGAGGGATTTTTGTGGAAGAACAGATCGTAGCCATGAAGAGCGATTTTTTTAAGGCCTTAGCGCACCCTACCCGGGTACGTATCCTCGAACGGCTGGCGAAGACCGGCGAAGAAGTGTGTGTTTGTGAGCTAATCGAGGAATTGGGAGTTGAACAGTCGAATTTATCCCAACACTTGAGTATCTTGCGCAAACAACAAATTATTACATCGACTAAAGTAGGCTTAAAAGTCATGTATCGTGTCAAATATCCTGAAGTATTAACCATTCTAAAAAATGTCCAGAAGATTCTTGCCCAACAATTTCAAGAAGGGGAAGCGTTGATGAGGCATCTTGCCGAACGCTAGGCGGGCACTGAATGTTAATAAAAGTCCCGCCATACTGTAAACTACAGTGTGGCGGGACTTTTTAGCGAACTAGATCCTCAATCCCTTCACTCAGAACTGCCCCAAGAATGATAATGGCATCAATCCATTGTTCCCACCCAAAATTAAAGCCAACCCTGCGGAAGGTTGGTTGGCACTCATGACCAAAACCGACGCCAATATGGGCCCTATACACGGTGTCCACCCGGCAGCGAAACTAATACCAACCAAAACGGAACCGCCATAGCCTACTTTCGTTTGGCGGTATTCCCACTTCTTCTCCATCATCAGCCATTTGGGGGTTAGCAATCCGCTTAAGGACAGCCCCATAAGAATGATAATTCCGCCTCCGATAATTCGTATCAGAGCTCGATGGGCAATAAAGACCTGCCCGAGCATGGTCGCAGATAACCCAAGCGCTAAAAAGATAATCGAAAATCCGAGCACGAAGAAAAGCGTGTGGGTCAAAGCCTTTAACCGGTGACCCAAGACCTGTTTTTCGTTCCCCGAAAAAGTCATTCCCGAAATATAGGAAATATACGAGGGGTACAGTGGCAGACAACACGGGGAAACAAAAGAAAGCAACCCAGCTATGAAAGCCAGCCAAAGAGTGGGGTGGATGCCTCCTTGCATAGAATTCCTCCTCGATTTAAACGACCGCCCACTTAACTTAAGGGGCGGCCTTCTTGTACCAAGATAGAAAGTATAAGTTTCTTGGCTGATATTTATTTTCTCTTGTTGGTATCAATGCCAAAGATCGTATAAAGGGGACACCAGCCAATTATGCCTGTAATAAGTGGAATAAGACCGATTAAAGCAAGATATTGGGCATTGCCTTGAAGAACAAACCATAGAGCCAAAATGATTAGACCAAGAATCACACGAATGATTCTATCTAAACTTCCTTCATTGATTTTCATAAAAATTTCCTCCTTATTGTGTACTTTCTTTATCTAAATGAATTATACACGTTTCCAGAAAAAACTTCTGTGACAAAGTCACCGATTGAGAAGTATTTTTTTCAATTCTTGACGATTGGTTATTTCGATCTTACCTCGTGAAAGCATTAGCAAATGATCACCTTCCATGTTTTTCAAGAGGCGACTGATAACTTCGCGCGCAGTCCCCAGTTCGATAGCTACTTCTTCATGAGTTTTGTAAAGAAGGGACTGGCTTTCAGAAGTATGCTCAAGAAGAAAATGGATAAGGCGTATGTCAATTCTTTTAAACGTAATCTCCTCGATGAGAGCCATGACGGCACCTAGACGCTGGGCCATACTTTGGTAGGTAAAAGTCTGAACAGCAGGGATATGTTGTAGCCAATATTTATATAATTCATTGGGTATCATAAGCGCTTCCACATCCTGTTCAACGATGGCTGTCGCAGGATAAGAGATATTACCCAATGCGCTAGAGAGCATAATAATGCAGCTTTCACCTGGCTTAATACGATAAAGCAGGATTTCCCGCCCTGATTCAGCAGTTTTCAGAACCTTAATCGAACCTTTGATTAATAATGGGATCGAAGTGCTTTCCCCTCCATCAGTAAAAGCGCAAACTCCAGCACTTAGTTTAACTGGGACGAGATCATCAGTCTGGATTTGAATATCCTGCAAAAAAGGGAAAAGATTAAATAAGTTCTTAGTTTTTTGATCTATCATTTCTAAATGCACCTCTTCCCCATGTACAGTTTACTACAAAATAAGGCAACTTACCAAGGATCAGTAGTTGCTCATGACTCGGCGAATGCTAGGTTATATCATATNNCCATTTGCAGGTGTTCAACTCATATTTGAGTTCGAACAGCTTTAAGAGCCCATTAATTTCGCTCTGACAACGAAAAATAAACATGCGATTTCCGGCAAGTTTCTCCTCAGAGCGGGTTACGACTCGGTCGACTTTGACCACTATATTGGAGGCGTCATCGGAAGTCATCTTATACCGAATAG
>PKWS01000134.1 GCA_003132105.1 Desulfosporosinus sp. | reverse complement strand
AAAAATAGTGAAAATTTTTGGAGAAAACGTTTTTAATGACAGTGTAATGAGAGAACGTTTACCTAAAGCAACCTACAAATCCTTGCGTAAGACGATCGAAGAGGGACTTCCGCTTGATTCCGGTGTCGCTGAAATCGTAGCCAACGCCATGAAAGATTGGGCGATTGAAAAGGGAGCGACGCATTTTACCCACTGGTTCCAGCCGTTGACTGGAATCACCGCTGAGAAGCATGATTCCTTTATCTCCCCTACGAAACATGGCCTTGTAGTTATGGAATTTTCCGGTAAGGAACTAATTCAAGGCGAGCCCGATGCTTCCTCCTTTCCCAGTGGTGGAATTCGCGCCACGTTTGAAGCGAGAGGCTATACAGCTTGGGACTGCACCTCCCCGGCGTTTCTTAAAGACGATGCCGACTCCTTAACTTTATGTATCCCCACGGCTTTCTGTTCTTATACCGGGGAAGCGCTAGACAAAAAAACTCCGCTTCTTCGCTCTATGCAGACGCTCTCCAAACAAGCCTTGCGCATCTTGCGTCTCTTCGGCAATACGACAACAACTCATGTCACTAGCACGGTTGGAGCGGAGCAAGAGTATTTTCTTGTGGACAAAAAATTCTTCGACAAACGGATGGACCTCATGCTCACCGGTCGAACCCTTTTTGGGGCCATGTCTGCTAAGGGCCAGGAACTAGAAGATCATTACTTTGGAAGCCTTAAAGCACGTGTAGCCGCCTTTATGCATGAATTAAATTTAGAATTGTGGAAGCTTGGTGTTCTAGCCAAGACCCAGCATAACGAAGTGGCTCCTGGGCAGTTTGAGCTAGCACCCATATTTGGAACAACAAATATTGCCACCGACCACAACCAACTTGTCATGGACAGCATGAAAAAAGTGGCACTCCGTCATGATATGGTTTGCTTGCTTCATGAAAAACCCTTTGCTGGAGTTAACGGTTCAGGTAAACATAACAACTGGTCTATGTCGACAGACGATGGGCATAACCTGCTCGACCCCGGCCATAGTCCTCATGAAAATTTCCAATTCCTTACCATAATATGTGCAGTGGTTAAAGCTGTTGATGATTATGCTGAGTTACTACGGGTTTCAGCCGCTAACCCTGGTAACGACCACCGTCTCGGTGCCAACGAAGCACCGCCCGCCATTATCTCCATTTTCCTTGGTGACCAGCTCACTGATATTTTTGCACAACTACAAAACGGGGGACTCAACCGCTCCCTCCAAGGGGAAAAATTGGCCAGCGGAGTTATAACACTGCCCGCTTTCCGTAAAGATTCAACGGATCGCAATCGCACCTCTCCCTTCGCTTTTACGGGAAATAAATTTGAATTTAGGATGGTTGCTTCCTCTCAATCCATCTCCGGACCCAACGTAGTACTCAATCTAATTATTGCTGAGGTCCTCTCTCAATTTGCTGATCGTCTGGAACAAGCAACTGACTTCGATAAAGCCCTTCAAGAACTCCTTAAGGAAACCGCCACGAATCATAAGCGGGTGCTCTTTGACGGTAACGGGTACTCTACGGAGTGGGTTGAAGAAGCCACTAAACGCGGACTCCCTAATATCACCTCAACCGTTGATGCTGCACTTGTTCTGATTCGCGAGTCCACGATCAACTTGTATGAAAAACATAAAGTATTGAATCGAACCGAACTAGAATCTCGTTATGAAATCAACTTAGAGCAGTATTCCAAACAGATTAACATTGAGGCCTTAACCATGATCGACATGGCCCAACATCTGATTATCCCAGCAGCTGTCAAATATTCCACCCAGCTGGCAAATTCCATCAATGCCATTAAATCTGCGTCCAGCGCTGCTGAGGTATCGGTTCAAGCAGACCTTCTGATTGACCTCTGTTCGACGCTGGTTTCCTTCAAAGGCAATTTAAACACTCTTGAAAAAGACGTTCAAGTAGCTAATGCTATGACTTGCGATGCCTATGAGCATGGCGTTTACTATCGAGATGTTGTTTTCAAAGCTATGGAAACCCTCCGGATTGATGGAGATAAACTGGAAACCATCATTGACGCTGACCTTTGGCCACTTCCCACCTACGCACAAATGTTATTTATGCTTTAACGATTTGTTGATTACTCATTGAAATACACAAACCCCGGTCGTCATACGATCGGGGTTTGTGTATTTCGCAGTATACTCAGGTAGACCCCGTGAAAGAGGTCCATTAACGATCACTAATCATCAATGGGTCTCTTTAGTAGTGATTGATTGGCTTTAGCAGAATTATTTTTTTATTTCCGGAAGCTTACTTTCCGGTCGCTTGATGCCTAATATGGGAGCCGAATGATCTTTTCCTAAGAAGAAATTTGACCAAGAGGAAGTTTGATAGAAATCCCAATTGGCTGGTGGTACCGGGGAAACATCTAATGATGCTTCTTCCCCATATTTTTTGAGTCTCGCATAAGCTCTAACCCACACACATTTCTTCTCTTTAGGATAAACCTCACACCAACCATCTAAACTTCCGCCACAAGCCCCATTGCGCTGATTTTTTGGACATTGGGACATAGGACAAAGATAGGCCAAATCTAACATGGCACAATCGCCGCAATCCTTGCAATCAAGCATTATAACTTTGGCAAGATGTTCCACTGCGTGCAATCCCTTTTCCGTTTTTTTCTTACCTTCTACTGCACGATACATCCCGCGCATCATGGGGAACAATTTCTTGTTTGGTGTGAACAAGAGAGCATGCATTCCTCGCATCATCGTATTCATCGCACCAGCTGGGGCATCTAAGGGGAGATTGGTACGATTTGTGGGTCGATCTGTATTCAATCCAGTTTTCTCATCTTTTTCAAAGTAGTAGAATCCATTCGTTTGAGGATAATCGAATTCCTTGACTAGATCTTGCCAGTTCGGACTAAGTTCCTCCCCTTTGTCAAGAATGTATTCTAATTGTTCGTATTTAAGGTTATGCCCACCAATATGAACTCCGGCAACGCCTATGCCTTTCAAGATCGCGTATAATTTGGCTGCCCTCAACAGCCGCTGACCAACCCCTTTATCTGGGGCACTTTTTTCAGTATTGAGTTCTGCCAAAAGTTTGTCCGTGACTACGCAACCAGGCAACTTGTTTTGATTCATTACATTTGCCGCCCCGTAAGGGAGAACATAAATATTACCTACTACCGGAATATCGAGTTTATTAATCTTTAAGAACTGTATGACTTCATGGCATTTCCTGGCGTCATATCCTAGTTGTGTGACGACAAATTGAGCGCCGCCGGCGATTTTCTTTTTCAGCTTGTAATACTGGACCATCAGCTCGGCCTCCGTAGACTTGAATGGTGATACAGCGGCTCCTGCGAAAAAATCACTCGGTTGGTTATGGGTTGGACCCTTAAAGCCCGGGATTTCTAATCCCTTATTCATTTCTGTTATGAGCTGTAATGTATTAGAGGGATCGAGATCGAAGACCGGTTTGGGACGTCCTTTAAACCCAGAAACAGTGTAGTCTCCCGTCATTACTAAGAGGTTACGAACCTTTGCCCGGTCTAAGGCATGTAGTTGACTTTCCATTTGATTGCGGTTCTTATCTTTACACGTGAAATGGACCAAGGGTTCAATCCCCATTTTGAGGATTTCCAAACCCAGATAATCAGCAAGAATTGCTGGATTACCCCCAGGGTTATCAGTGATGGTGAGCGCATGGACCCTGCCACCTTTAGCTGCTTGTTCTGCAGAGGCAATAGCAGTTTCCTGAGCCTTTTCGTTTGCGCCTCTCCCTGGTACGAGCTCCCACGTCACGGATAGAGTGTTCTTATCAAGCAATGATTCTTTGAACTTGTTTTCCATTCTCTAGTTCCTCTCCCTTTTCGCCTATGTTTTGTGAACATTATTTTCTGACCTTTTCTCATTATAACCCTTCTTGGACAACAATTTAAGGAAAATTTTCAGTTTAACTAAAACATTCTCCAATTTACATTATAGTTCATTATTCGCTTTGTCATCCTGTTTATCCTTCTTCCATCTTCCATCTTCCATCTTCCTTCTATGTCCTACTTAAACTAGTAAGACACACAACGAAAAAGCGGATCAAGTTCAATGCCCAATTTGATCTACTTGAAGTAGGATNNCGTTTATACAAATCCATCGTCATGTTCGTCTCCCAATGACCTGTAATTTTAGCAATGATTATAAACAAGGCCCATATAACTATAAGACTAAGAGCGAGGGTCTTCATAGAAAGGGCTGGTAGTCCCATGGGTGCCTTAAACGTTAACGTTTTGTTAGCCGGACATTGATGCACGCAGTTTAAGCAACCCGTGCACTCTGGAGACCATACTCGACTTGCCTGTTCCACAAGAATGTGGTTTGGACAACTTTCAGTACATTTCCCACACTGAATGCAAGATTTTTGATTGCGTATAATTTTATACGGACTTAGTACGCTTAAAAGTCCCAATAGGCCACCGTATGGACAAAAATATCGACACCAAAAATTTTCAAAGAGAATCGAAAGTACTACAATCATCCCTATGATGGTCATCCCAACACCGGATAAATGTTGCATGAATTTAAGCATTTTAATATCTGACACCATATTATAAGGTGTTTGCACGAATGCCGCCGCGTCTGCCCCGCTCATCCCAAAGAAGATGGCCCAGACGAAGAAGAATAGAATGATGTATTTTACAGACCGAAGCAGATAATCCAGCCAATTAGGTATCATAAAATTCCGTCCAAACACCCGTTTTCCAATTTTAGCAAGCCCTTCGGACAGCGTTCCGATCGGGCAAATCCAGGAGCAAAAGGACCTCTTAAACAACAAGGATACTGTGATTGCTGCCAAAAATATCACTAGCCCTGCAGGATGAATGGGGTCAAAAGAACCCGTTGCAAACCATGCTTTTAGCCCAACTAATGCACTTATCGGCAGAAAAGCTTCAACTCCGGCAGGGCGGCTTACTCCAGACAGTGCTCCATTCCCAACCTGGCCTACATATATAATAAATGTTATTCCAATATAAAGCACAATAGCAGCAAACAGAATTTGAACAACATGTCTTAACAATCTATGTTTGTTTATGTTAGAAAACATAACATCCCTCTTTTTAACCTATTTTGAAAGATTAGATAGCCTTTGATCCTTTACATATTAACACCTTTTCACCGGATTTAGTATCCTTAATTATATGAATTAAGATTATTAAAAAAATGTGATAAAAATCACAATCTAGTTCATTATACTATAAGCATTCATAAAATATAACAAGTTTCACCAAAAGTAATATAAAAATGTAGGCAGAGAGTTGATACTCATAAGATCACCCCCTGCCAAGTTAGTCCTACTGATTAATTTCCCTATAACTCTTTTGCCATTCTGTTTCCCTGTTTGTATATTTAAACTTGTTTTTAACCGTTTACAATAGTTCCCCCGTTTATGTGAAGCATCTGTCCGGACATATAGGAGGAATCCTCGGAAGCCAAAAACACATAAGCTGGTGCTAACTCTTTGGGTTGACCTGCTCGTTTCATTGGTGTCGCACTGCCAAAGGTTGCGACATGATCCGCTTGAAAGGAGGAGGGGATTAAAGGCGTCCAGATAGGACCCGGAGCGACTCCGTTGACGCGAATCCCCAATTTACATAAAGATTCAGACAGTGAACGGGTAAAGGAAACGACAGCCCCTTTAGTCGCCGAATAATCAATCAGTTGATCGTGTCCCTCATACGCCGTGATCGATGCCGTATTGATAATAACGCTCCCCGATTTAAGATGAGGTAACGTTGCTTTGGTTAAAAAAAAGTAACTAAAAATGTTGGTGCGAAAGGTTCTTTCGAGCTGTGCAGTTGTTATATCGAGTAAACTATTCTGCGGGTGTTGTTCCCCTGCATTGTTGACAAGAATATCTATTTTTCCAAAAGCCTCAATCGTCTGATTGATGATTTCCTGACAGAAGACTTCATCGCCAATGTCTCCAGCTAGAACTAAGCATCGGTGACCCAATTGTTCTATACGTGCTTTGGTCTCAAATGCATCGTCATGTTCATTCAAATAAGCTATTACAACATCGGCTCCTTCTTTAGCATAAGCGATGGCCACTGCACGACCTATCCCACTATCCCCTCCACTGATAATTGCGACTTTTCCTTTTAACTTTGCACTTCCCAAGTACGTTGAATCTTCAGCAACAGGTTTGGGATTCATAAGAGATTCAAGGCCTGGTTGTTGATCTTGGTGTTGAGCTGGAAAAGTCGGTTGAGAAATTTCAGCCTGGATCATTTGCTTCACGCCTTTCCGTAATGAGTCTAAATTTTGAATCCTTCAAATAGGAGAGAATCCTTACTGATTAAAATGACCATTTTGGCTATTTTGTACTCATTAACTTTTTTCTCAACTCACTTTACATTTCTATCTAAAGTGATATCATATTAATATCAAATTATGATTGGATCTGACCAATCCAAGACTTAAAATAAGATTAAAATTTAGAAGGAGGTATTAAAATGATTGAAAAGAAAGCGTGGGCCGTTAACGGTTATCTTGCCCTGATCCTTGCGCTCGCCCTTTTGATCGGTGGATTTTCATTACTCGTCCAGGCAAACTTGGTAGGAATTCCCCTTCTAATTGTTGCTATTATTTCAGGGACTGGCATTTTGGTGGTTCAACCCAATAAAGCGTATGCACTGGTCTTTTTCGGGAGTTATCTTGGAACGATCCGTGAGCCTGGATTATGGTTGTGTTTCCCGTTCGCGATGCGCAGAGGGATTTCGTTACGGGTTCGAAATTTCAACACTAAAACTCTCAAAGTCAATGACATTGAAGGTAATCCAGTTGAGATTGCTGCCGTTGTCGTCTTTCACGTAGTTGATACCGCTAAGGCAATTTTTGATGTCGAGAAATATGAAGAATTTGTAGAAATTCAAAGTGAAACAGCTTTGCGACACGTGGCAACTCGTTACGCTTATGACAACTTTGAAGGAAAAGGTTTTTCCCTTCGAGGTAATCCTGAAGAGGTGTCCGCTGAATTAATGAACGAACTCCAACAACGTCTCAGCCTCGCTGGTGTTCAAGTGACCGAAGCCCGTCTTACGCATTTGGCCTATGCTACTGAAATTGCAGGCGCAATGCTTCAGCGGCAACAGGCTTCCGCCATCCTCTCTGCCCGTCAAATAATTGTGGAAGGTGCTGTGGGCATGGTTCAGATGGCTATTGAACGAATCGAAAAAGATGGTGTCGTTAAACTTGATGAAGAACGCAAAGCCGCTATGGTTAATAATCTCTTAGTGTCCATCGTTTCTGAACGTGCTGTCCAACCTGTTATTAATACTGGAACGGTCTATTAAGAATACACGTTTATAAACCTCTAGCCCATGATCAACAGCAGCTTGACAACGGATGTGGATAAATATGACAATTAAAAAACAATTTCCCCTACGGCTCGATCCCAAACTCTATACCGCTCTTGAGCGTTGGGCTGCCGATGAATTCCGTAGCGTTAATGCACAGATTGAGTTTTTACTCCGGGAGGCAGTCCGACATGCGGGGCGCTTGAATGACCAAGTTATTCCCGAGGATTCAGAAGAGTATAAAGAAAACTTGGCTGG
>PKWS01000173.1 GCA_003132105.1 Desulfosporosinus sp. | reverse complement strand
AATGTAGTACCAGGGTTAACAACTTGACCTAGCTCAACATGCTTATAGAGAACCTGACCGCTGGTTGGGCTCTTAATAGTTAATTTAGATAACGCTAATTCGGCCGCTTTAACGGACTGGGCTACTATATCAACGGCCGCTTTCTGAGCCTTAATAGTTGGTTGTGAATTACCAGCTTGAGCTTGGTCCAGGCTAGCCTGCACCGCATTAACATTCGCTTGGGCGCCCTGATACTGGGCTTTGACGGTATCGAGTTTGTTTTGTTGTTCGTCCACCTTCTGTTGAGTAAGGGCATTGTTTTCGAGTTTTTGAACATTTGTCAGGGTATTGTCTTCATACTTCACGTTGAGCGCCAGACCTGCTGCATTTGCGTTCGCTTGAGCCAGTAATCCCTTAAGGCGACGGATTTCTTCCGTGCGCGCCCCTCCCAACAGATCGTCAAGTTTAGCCTGCGCCTGGGCCTGTTGGACCTTAGCGGAATCCAAAGAAATTTTGGCCTGACTATCATCCAGTTTGGCAACGATGTCACCGGCTTTGATAATCTGACCTTCATGAACCGGCAAGTCGACGATNNCTGCCACCGAGCTCAGGCTGCACAGGAAGTTCCGTTCCTTCAATCGTACCAGAATACGTAATGGTTTCAGCTGGGCGGTTAATATACCTATTACCCAAGAAGATTGACAGGGTGATAAGAGTCAGCACAACGACGATGACTGCAAGTTTCCTTTTCATGTTTTCTCCTCCTGCTCCCTAAGATTGAAAGACTTAAAGACTGTTCCTTTATTTATTTATTTATNNTCTTTCTTTCTTTCTTTTCTAACGCGCCAGACCATGTAAAAAGAGATCTAGAATATGGTCGGTGGCCTCTTCGATTGTTTTTTCCGGAGATAAACCTATAAAAACATGTCCAAACAATCCGTAAATCATAACCATCCCCATAAAACTCCGCATGGTGGGCAGAAACGGGAGGGCTCTGAAATCCCCCCGCTCGACTCCCTTTTCAAACCATGGTTTTGTTATGCTTATTGCCTGTCCTATAATCCCATTAAACAAGGCTTCCCTGACTTCGATGTGATACTGAGCTTCTGCAAACATGAGACGAATTAGAGATTCATTTTTCTTGATGAGCTCCAAGCGGTTCCTCAGAAAACACCGGAAGAATTCGGTCGGTGTATCCTCGCTGTGTTCTTTGTTTAGCTGGACCAACCCCTCTAGGACTTTCGGCTCTAACACTGCGATCAGCAAATCCTTTTTGGTGGGAAAATGTCTGAAAATTGTCCCTTCTGCTACACCCGCTGCACGAGCTATTTCTGCTGTAGTTGAGCCATTATAACCTTTTTCCGCAAATAGTTTAAGGCCTGCTTCGAGAATGTCCTGTCGCCGATTTTTGACCGTTCTGTTACTTGAAATTTCCTTTTTATTAGCTTCTTGGTTTAAGTTCATAGAGTCCTCCAACCGACTAAAATTTATTCATAACATTACAATGAGTGATTACTCACTTCATTGTATCATGAACAGAACTCTTGTCAATCTCTCAATGATTGTTAATGCTTCTAGTCCCTATTACCACTCAAAAGGTAAGCGCCCGTTCAACTGAACGGGCGCTTACCTTTTCCTTATGACTAGCTAACTGAACTGCAAATACGCAATCGTAAATACTCAATTCCATATATCCACTCACATAACTTCGGCTTTACGCTCTGCTACTTTGTCTTTAATCCAGCTCACGATCTCAGTTGTGGTGGCTCCCGGTGTAAATAGCGCCTCCACGTGTCCATTCGCGATCAACGCATCAATATCTTCCTCTGGGATTGTCCCTCCGCCCATCAGTAAGATGTCCTCAGCATTCTGTTCTTTCAGCAGCTCTTTAATTCTCGGAAAGATCGTCATATGCGCTCCGGATAGAACACTGATCCCAATTAAATCAACATCTTCNNTGAATCGCCGCATCCACTAGTTGTTCTGGAGTTTGATGCAATCCAGAATAGATGACTTCCATTCCTGCATCACGCAGTGCCCGAGCAATCACTTTAGCACCCCGGTCATGTCCATCCAATCCCGGCTTACCCACCAAGACACGAATTCGAGTCTTATTCATAACTTTTCCTCCCAACTATCCTAGAATACGGCTTGTTCTCGATACTCTCCGAAGACCTCTTTGAGGACAGCAATCATTTCTCCCTCAGTGGCATAAGCCCGTACGGCGTCCATGATCTTCGGAATCAAATTATCAGTCCCTTGAGCCGCTGCCTTCAAATCCGCCAATGTGGTCTGAACGAGGATATTATCCCTGCTTTGTTTTAGAGCCTTAAGCTTACTTACTTGCGACCGTTCAACTTCAGGGTCAATTTTCAGTAAATCCATCTTTTCTTTTTTCTCATTAACAAATTCATTGATGCCAACAATGATCCGGTCTTTGCTTTCGATCTCTTTTTGATAGCGATAAGCCGCATCAGCAATTTCCTGCTGGAAGAAATTCTCCCGAATTGCGCCCAGGACCCCCCCAAATTCATCAATCTTGCGGAAGTACTCTTCAGCGCCTTCTTCCATTTGATTAGTCAAAGTCTCCACAAAATATGAACCCGCTAACGGATCAATGGTATTCGTAACACCCGTTTCATAAGCGAGAACTTGCTGGGTTCGTAGAGCAATCTGAACGGACTTTTCCGAAGGCAATGCCAAAACCTCATCCATGGAATTGGTGTGCAACGACTGAGTTCCTCCTAGGACAGCAGCCATCGCCTGATAGGCTGTCCTCACAATGTTATTTTCCATCTGTGGACCCGTTAAGGAACAGCCCGCAGTTTGGGTATGGAAACGCAGAAGCAGACTTTCTTCCTTTTTAGCCCCATATTTTTCCTTCATATGGCGTGCCCAGATTCGTCGAGCCGCGCGATATTTGGCAATTTCTTCAAAGAAATCTGTATGGGAGTTGAAGAAGAACGACAAGCGAGGGGCAAAGTCATCCACATCAAGACCGGCTTTGATACCTGCCTCAACATAGGCAAATCCATCCGCGAGAGTAAACGCCAATTCTTGCAGTGCCGTTGAGCCCGCTTCCCGAATATGGTAGCCGCTGATGCTAATGCTGTTCCACTTCGGCACATTGTCTTTGGCGTACTTAAAAATATCCGTAATGAGACGCATGGAAGGATCCGGAGGGAAAATCCAAGACTTTTGAGCAATGTATTCTTTCAAAATGTCATTTTGAATTGTTCCGGTTAATTTATGCGCGGGTATACCCTGCTTCTCCGCAGCCACAATATACATGGCCCAAAGGATGGCTGCCGGCGCGTTGATGGTCATCGAGGTACTGACCTGGTCAAGTGAGATATCCTTGAACAAGGTTTCCATATCTTGAAGCGAATCGATGGCCACCCCCACCCGTCCAACCTCTCCGTAGGCGCGCGGGTGATCCGAATCATACCCCATGATGGTTGGCATATCAAAAGCCACACTTAATCCAGTTTGCCCTTGGCTGAGTAAAAACTTATACCGCTCATTTGATTCTGTGGCCGTGGCAAACCCCGCAAACATCCGCATGGTCCAGAGTCGTCCTCTATACATATTGGACCGAACTCCGCGCGTATAGGGATACTCGCCTGGATTTCCCAAATCTCGTGCATAATCAATATTCGCAGTATGCCCCGGTGCATAAAGCGGGTCTATCGGTACACTAGACACTGTAAAGAAAGGTCCTTTTCGCTCCTTTTGAGCGTCATATTTTGCTTTCCAGCTCAAGAAGTTATTACTCATCCCATTTATCCTCCTTAAAACGCTCTGCCCATAACATCCCAGCTACTTCATAGGGATCCGCTTTTTGTAGATCTACGAATTTACCTTGGGCTACTTTCCAAACGTCGTCGAACGTTGCCTGTAGTTTGTCTTCCCAATGCCGCCAAACTTGTTGTCGAAGATGTTCTTTACGGCGGACATCTTTTTGCCCAGATTCCAGCAAATACGCGCGGTGTGCCTCAATCTTTTCGAATAAAGTCTGCACTCCGGTTTCATTCGTAACACTCGTTAATACAACCGGTGGGCGCCAGCCCAATCCATCACAACTTAAGTTTAACATCATCTCGATGTCACCCTTCATGCGTTCGGCTCCGGGCAAATCCGCTTTATTGACGACGAAAACATCAGCGACTTCCATAATCCCAGCTTTGATTGCCTGTATTCCATCCCCTGTTCCCGGGTTAAGTACGACGACGACGGTATCGGCGATTTGCATAATTTCCAGTTCAGACTGACCGACTCCGACTGTTTCTAAAATAAGTCTCCCATACCCTGCGGCCTCTAGAATGCGTAAGATATAGGATGTTGATCGCGTGACCCCTCCCAAATGTCCCCGGGTGCCCATGCTACGGATAAATACGTCCCTGTCTGTCCCATGGGCCTGCATACGAATACGATCGCCCAAAATAGCCCCTCCAGAATACGGGCTACTGGGATCTACTGCAACAATCCCTACTCTTTCGGTTTTATCACGGTACAGCTTTGTCAACGCCTCAACTAACGAGCTTTTCCCGGCTCCCGGCGGTCCAGTAATTCCTACAACCATCTGGTGTCCAGTTTTTTTTAGTACAGAACGCATGATATACGCTCTCTCTATATCGTCTTCGACCCAAGAAATGAGTTTCGCGGTTGCCCTACGATCTCGATCATAAAGGCGTGCTATCCATTGATCCAGTGCTTCTTTGTTCAAAATTCCATCCCTGCCTTTGCCTCAACCCCTCGTTGGTAAGCGTGCCGCTGCTCAGTCATTTCAGTGACAGTATCTGCAATTTCCATGATCTCAGGTGATGCATAACGTCCAGTCATCACCAAATTAAGACGAAGCGGACGCTTTTGGACTAAGTCCAGGACCTGCTCGACCGATATTAATTTGAAGGCAACTGCGACAAGGATTTCATCGAGTACAATAAGGTCGAAGTTATCCTCTTCAAACCAGTGTCTGGCAAGTTCAAGCCCATCTTGGGCCATCTGAATATCAACTGGATCTGGGTTTTCGTACGAGACAAAGGATTCCTGTCCCGATTGTACCAATGTAAAGTTTGGTAACACTGAGGCTATTTTTACTTCTCCGTAATTCTTGCTTCCCTTCATGAATTGAAGAAATCCAACGGTTTGGTTATGTCCAAGTGCTCTCATACATAGTCCTAAAGACGCTGTAGTCTTCCCCTTGCCATTTCCGGTATAAACCAGGATAAGTCCTGACATACCTCCTTACCTCCTTCCTTCTAGTAGATTTATAATCCATTCCCCCTCTTTACTTTATAATTGTGAAAATTTAATTCGAAATATACAGAATTTTTATGCAATTACTATGCCAATGCCATCTCGTCATATTTAGAATGTTCTGTTTTATGTTGTAATGCCAAGGGTTACGGTCCTTTTGCCCTTGCGAATCTCAAAATACCTATACTGAATAAATGTACACTATTGTTTACACCTATAGGTATTAGAACTCGGAATTAACTTAGAGTCCTGATTTTTGAAGTATGTCAACTAACGGATACACGTATCCATTAGTTGACATACTTCAATTGCTAGTTCCCTCCATACTGTGTCTTGAAGTAGTACTTATCCTGCAAGATAAACTAAAAGGGAGCAAGAACCAACATTTAAGTTGGTTTGCTCCGCTCCTTCTTCTAGTTAGCATTCTTAAAAAACCCACTTGTCGACAAAACTAATCTTATCTTAACCGTTACTCTCTTAGCTGGTTTAGGAGAAGTCTTAGGTCGAGCACTTTTCTACCTTAGTGCAACAGGCATTCAAATCACTGCCTTGTTCTAAACGGTGACTCCCCCCAATTTTTTGAAGCCCTGGAACAGCAGTTTACAAGCATGTAACCTACTGTTCCAAGGCTCTATTTGTTTGCTATGTTTGTCAACTATTTTTCAACAACAACTTTAAACCTATAAAGATGAAACTCGTATAGAAATACGCAAACAAGAGCCCACAGACTACCAACGGTTAGGGCCGTGACCATTGCGCTAGGAGTATGGATTTGCAGAAAAATAGGGCTTAATCCTAAAAGGACCAACAACAAAAGTTCCCCAATCAAGAGAAACAATTGGGTTAGCCACGAGTTTTCTCGCCCAATGAGATAGCCAAGGACCGCATAAAATGAAAGGCCAGCGAGTAGAAACCCTGTATTTGGCACTTGGAATGGGATAATGTTCTCAAAGATATTTATATTTTCCCCGCGAAATATAAATCGGAAAAGATGGTCGACGACGGTCCCGCCTCCCCACGCTAGTGTTAGAGGAAGCACATGGGCCCAACGCTTGGTTACGCGCCACAAAACGAAGACCGAAACTAAATAGACAATCAAAATCGCAACGTGGGTACCCAAAGCATTAATTTTCTGCATAAAGTTAATGGCCCATGCTGGCGAAGCAAGCTCTAACCAAGAAGCGACAAGTTCGTCAAACTGAGCGACTTCAAGAGAGACAAAATCTTGAATCAAACCCATAAGGAAGATAAAGAGGGCAAGAAAGATAACTCCCTCAACAGTTATCAGGAGACGCCGCTTACCTAACGAGAGATAACGACCAGGTAAGCGCAAAAATTCGGCGCTTAACCAAGCTCCCCAACGCTCGTGATTCCTGTACAAAAGATAGAACGCCAAAAATAGTACAACAGCAGTAACCCCGAGCAAAACCGAATAACGGTGGAAGATCGGAAGGATAGTTGCCCAGCGGCTTCCTAAAACTCTTCCTAATACTATAAATAGGCTTGTCCATAGTAGGGCACCAAGATAAGCAAAAAACGCAAAATCTCGGTACCTTAAGTAGCTTAACCCTGCAATGTAGCCAGAAAGGTGACGAACCCCGGGTATAAAATAGCCTACGGTTAAAAGCTTACCCCCATGCAGGCGGTACCACTTTAGGACTTTTTCCAGACGTTCACCTCCAGCATGTTTTTCAAGAAAGGCCAACACATTTGCTTCGAAAAAGCGGCCCAGAAAATAAGCAATGGTAATCCCTGTCATACTCCCCGTGGCTGATGAAAAAATAGCTAAAACAGGATTTAGTTGTCCCGAAAAACTTAAGGAACCGACAAAGGTCATAAGGAATTCATCAGGGATCGGTAGGCCTAAAATAGAAATCACCAAGATGACGTATATCCCCAGATAACCATATTGAGTGATGTAATGTATTAATAGTGTTGAATACATGAGAGTCTCCTTTATCCATTCGTTGGCTCCATCTTAGCAAATTCCTGAACGTTTAGCCAACAAACGCTAATTTAGAAGGAGAAAAGCATAGAAATGGATTTTTTTGATCATTTCGGATATCATTTTAATTAACTAATGGGAAACAAGGAGTGATTCATAAATGACTACCCGAAAAACTGTATCCGATTCTCCAAAGCAGCTTGCAAAATTTAGTAAGTCCTTAATATGGGGATTGTCAATAAGTGTTTTACTTCTTGCCATATTTGCAAAATTAAGTGTAGACCTTCATTATCATGGACTTGGCACGTTTGATAAGGTTGTCGGAGAACTTATCAGAGGATTTGCCACTCCAAGCTTAACAAGAGTTGCCATAGTTATAACCAATTTAGGTTCAGCTTATATAGAGATAGGCTTGATGTTCGTAGTAGGTGCGTTCTTACTCTTCCGTTTAAAGCATATATGGGAAACAGTTCTTTTGGCTATCAGCTTAAGTGGCGCTTGGTTACTAAATACTATTCTAAAGGAGCTATTTCAACGGGCTCGACCGGATATTGTTCATCTTGTAAAAGCAGGTGGCTATAGTTTCCCAAGCGGCCATGCAATGGTCGCAGCTTCCTTTTACGGAGTAATTGGATACTTACTTTGGCTAAATCTGAGAAGTCGCTCTAAACCCTCATGGTACATCGTTGTGTTCACATTTATGTTTATCATGGCCATTGGAATTAGTCGCATCTATCTCGGAGTGCATTTTGCCAGTGACGTGATCGCGGGGTATACCGTCGGGGGAGTATGGGCAATTGCCTGCATCGTTGGTTTAAAAGAGATCCGGAATTATAAAAGTAATAAGCCAGCCTTAAGTAATTGCGTGGATAGTGAGAAAAAAATATGAACCCCCCTGTTAAAATGCTCTGGATTTCCGGAAGAAACTCTCTATCCCAGGATGGTAATCTGCAGAAATGGAAAAAACTGATTAACCAACTGGATCTGATAGTTGTGAGTGACCTCTTTCATTCTAAGTCCTCTGAAGCCGCAGATCTATTTCCTCCGGGCTGGCCCATTTAAAGTTTTCTTCAAACCCTAGCCGCTTGGCTATTTTCGTCTCCATCGGATAATAAAAACGTCTTGAACAACACAGAAAACTTTTTCAAATTGTGTGCGACTCCAACCCATATCTCATTAAAACTTAACGACAGAAAAGCAGGAAATTTTTAAGTATGCGTAGAAGAAATTAAGTTAGGGAGAAAACTTATAAACGTCGCGTAGGGGGGACTATTAAATGAAAATACGTTCTCTATCCACGTTGACACGCACCTACGTTTTAGCTTTAAGTCTAATTGCTTTTCTTACCCTTGCCATTGTCATTGTCATTGTCATTNNCATTGTCATTAGCATACACCAAGTAATCTTGACTCAGGTGGATAGTGCACGACTGGTGAATGTCAGTGGTAGTCAACGATTTTTGTCACAAAAAATTGCCCTTTTAAGTGTCGAACTTGTTTATGCCTTAAAGCCTGGTGATCTAGATCTCTTGCGACAGGAATTGTTAGCTCTAGGCAATGAACCAGCACACCTGCTTACCCCTGATAATCCTCATCTAACCTACATACTACAAAATAGGGAGAACCTCTTAGAGTCCTTAGATCAGATTGTATCCCTGTACCAGCAAGAAAGTGAAGCTAAAGTCCAGCGTCTTCAGATGTTAAAAACAACAAGCGGTGTGATAATTCTTCTAACTCTCGCTTTTCTAGGATTGTATATTTTCCGGCCTTTAGCAAACACTTTACTAAAAGAGCGGGCTCAATTGGAACACGTTAATCAAGAACTAAATTTTCTCTCTTCGGTTGATGGCTTAACTGGTATCCCCAATCGTCGGCGTTTCGATCAGTTCCTTTCTCAACTATGGTCCCTGGCAGCACGTAATGGCGAACCCATAGCGCTCATAATGTGTGACATCGACTTCTTTAAAGCGTATAATGATACTTATGGTCATCTACAAGGGGACGAGTGTCTAAAAAAGATAGCAACTGCCTTAAAGGAATCTATAAAGAGACCAAGCGATTTAGTTGCCCGTTACGGCGGAGAGGAATTTGTAGTCGTTCTACCGAATACCGATGTGGCGGGTGCCGTAAAAGTAGCAGAAAGTTTACGTGCCAATATAGAAAAGCTGGAGATACCGAATCTCTTTTCCTCTGTTACACCAAAAGTAACTATTAGTTTGGGAGTGTCTATTGGATTTTCTACCCCTGGTGTTTCCCCTCTTACCTTGATCGTGGCCGCCGACAATGCCTTTATCAAGCGAAACAGGATGGCCGAAACCGCTACAAATAGGCCGCTACTCCAAAATAAAACCATTATTAAGTTAAATTAATTCTAAAATAATTATATTTATAATTGCAGAGTTAACCTAAGTAGTGTAGAATATTATCAACTTGTGCAATGTATAACAATATATATTTACTTTTCAGCATTGACTTAAGAAAATTATTAGGAGGTTTACCATGAGTTTTGAAATTAACAAGAGTGTAAAATGGGTAGGCAAAATCGACTGGGAATTGAAAAAGTTTCACGGTGATGAACTCTCTACACACCGAGGCTCCAGCTATAATTCTTACCTTGTCCGCGACGAAAAGACAGCCCTAAT
>PKWS01000054.1 GCA_003132105.1 Desulfosporosinus sp. | reverse complement strand
TCAACCTGAGTAATATCTGCTGGCGAGGCTTTGGAAAATGGGGAAAGCGGCAGAGGAAGGTCAATGAGTCCTTGCGGGGACTTGCTTGCATTAGGTTCGTTCTGAGGCTGAGACTGAAGGCTGGAGGGAACGTTGTAGTCAGGTAAGGGCCATATTTTATTGCAGCCCAGGTTTAGGATCAGTAAGATTAATGTTATTATCCAGAGCATATGTTTGGGCACAGTTATCCCCCTCTATTTTCTATTGTGTCATTAATTATTATCACTACATTAACCTACTTCGTAAAAGAATGCCATACGCTTCAACTTAAATTAAAAAAGTTAAACGTATTTGGCAATAGGGAAGATATTTATTTTAGTACCTTTACTTTAGTAACTGCAGTTTCTTTATTTTTATTCCTTTTTTTATATTATCACGAGAAAAAATATTTTTATTGAAGGCTAGGTGTTTCTCGTTTATGATATGGGTAGGGTCAGCTGCAGTTGTAAGAGTGAAGTGATCAGAGGCTGGCAGAGGTAGGTAAGATTCACGTGTGAACCGGAGGATTATTGTGGAACATTGTTCATCTCTAGGGAAAACGGCCTTGCTGATTGCCATGGCCGAAGGAAATGAAACTGGGGACTATGTGTCCGGTGCTCGGAAAAAAGGTTTTGATGTCGCGACGGGTAAGGTTGGCTCAATGGATGTTCAAAAGATCATCGCGGCAGTTGAAACTGCAGCTAAACGCGAGGGTCTCATAGACGATTGCTATCGCTCACATCATGCCCTATATCACGCCATTCTGGATGCACTGCAAGGGTTAGGGCGGGGACCGCTTCAGCTAGGAAATATTTTACGTACAGTCCGGGCTCCGCTTTGCTGTTGTCAAAGGGCCTCGCACGCTTGAGGATTTAGGCGACCTCTGGATTGCCGTTAGTATGTATGGGATGATTGGAGCTCCTATCAAAGGTCACGAACATGAAGTTTGTGGATTAGGCATTAATCATTTGTAAAGGTTAGCCAACACTAAAAGTATTATTTAAAGAAAATTGCAATAAAATAAGGGGATGCTCAGAGTTATTAGATGTTAGAGGGCTAAGCTGTAGACAAAGGTTTATGGCTTAATCCTCTTTTTCATTGCTCTAAGAGGAGGAAAAAACATGATCGCAGCAGCAAAAAAGCAGAAGGTCACATTAGATGGGGAAACACTCACATTAGAGCAGGTGGTTGCTGTGGCACGGTATGGTGCTGAAGCGGACTTGCATCCGACTGCTAAGGAAAAAGTCCTAAGATCCAGAGAGTACGTGGATCACTTGATTGCGGGAAATCAAACTGTATATGGGATAACGACAGGTTTTGGGATGTTTAGTGATGTCTTAATTTCCAAAGAAGATGCAAAAAAACTTCAACGTAATCTCATCATGAGTCATGCGACGGGTGTGGGAGAGCCTCTTCCAATAGAAGTGGTGAGAGCAATTTTGCTTCTTAGGGCAAACGCTTTAGCTAAAGGGTTCTCTGGCATTCGGCTCACTACTCTAGAAACATTACTTGAGGTACTTAATTCGGGTATTGTCCCAGTCGTACCTGAGAAAGGCTCGCTTGGAGCGAGCGGGGATTTGGCACCATTGTCCCATATGGTTTTGGTCTTGATTGGTGAGGGGGAAGCGTTTTATAAAGGGCAACGGATGAGTGGGCGTAAGGCCTTAGCTCAAGCGGGGATAGAGCCCGTAGTTCTTGAAGGAAAAGAGGGCCTGGCACTGATTAACGGAACCCAGGTCATGACTGCGATTGCAACTTTGGCGGTTTGGGATGCCGAAAACTTATGTGACTCCGCAAATATTATAGCTGCTTTGTCCTTTGAAGCCCTCGAGGGGATTCTTGATGCGTTTGATCCAAAAATTCATGCAGTGCGTCCTCACAAGGGGCAGATCGAAGTGGCGAAACAAATCCGCCTACTCACGGAGGGGAGCTCGTTTGTAGCACCTAAAAACCATCCTCGGGTCCAAGATGCTTACGCACTGCGATGCGTTGCCCAAGTACATGGTCCTTCAGGGGAGGCTGTGGCCTATGTAAAAAAGGTTGTGGAAATCGAGATAAATTCGGTGACCGATAATCCCCTAATCTTCCCGGAACAGGGAGAAGTGCTCTCAGGCGGAAATTTCCATGGACAACCCATTGCTTTAGCGATGGACTTTCTAGGGATTGCAGTGGCGGAACTTGCTAATATTGCTGAGCGTCGATTGGAGCGATTGGTTAATCCAAACTTGAGTGGGTTACCAGCGTTCTTAACGCCCAATGGTGGGCTGAATTCAGGGTTTATGATTGTGCAGTACTCTGCTGCTTCCCTAGTTTCGGAAAATAAAATATTGGCACATCCTGCCAGTGTAGATTCAATTCCTTCCTCTGGGAACCAGGAAGACCATGTAAGCATGGGAACGATTGCAGCACGTAAGGCTCGCAGCATTATAGAAAATGCAGCTTATGTTGTGGCGATGGAACTTTTGGCGGCATGTCAGGGCGTTGATTTAAGGACGGGAAAAGGGGAACTACAGCTCGGAAAGGGAAGCGAAGGCGCTTACCAACTTGTCCGGTCAAAGGTGGGTGCGCTCGGAGAGGATCGCGTCATGTATCCGGATATACAGGTTGCTAAAGAGTTGGTTTCTTCAGGGGAACTAGTTAAGATGGTCCGGTGTAAACTGCAAGCTTA
>PKWS01000249.1 GCA_003132105.1 Desulfosporosinus sp. | reverse complement strand
GACCAAAATAAGTGGTGGCATAGAGGTAGGTCATGTAAATCACGGCATAATAGGTGTCCTTATGGTCTTCCAGGTAGCGAAGTAAACCTTTAGAAATCGGACCTTGCTCATGCTGCCAGGCTAGGCCTTCGGAGAATGTACTTTTGGAGGCGTACACTTTCCTGGAGGACCTGCCAAAACGCCACTGCACCCTCTCCCGATCCGTCTTAAAGCGATGGACCGTGACGCCATTAATTTCCTCTGTACCTGGTGAATATTCGTTACGCCAAGTGACATAATCGACGGCACAGGTGGTTAACACTTCCACTTCATAGAAACGAGCAAGTCGCTCTGCCACCTGTCGGCAATAGAGCTCGGAGCCCCCATTAACTTCTAAACCGTATCTTTGGACGACGATTGCTATCCTGTTCATACGTCACCTTTGCCTTGAAGCGAATTTATGTACTGCCAAAATTTAGTGGTTATGCTACGCTCATCAAAATCCTTGAGCCGCTCTGTTTGGGATTCAATGAGTTTAAGGGCCATCGACGGATGCTTGTCTACGATATCCATCAGCGCTGCAATGGCTGGATAGTTCTTCTCCTTAAATATTAGCCCTGCTTCCCCAAGGGTGTCCGGTACAGCTGCTGCGGAATAGGCTAAGATCGGCACTTTAAAGTGCATGCATTCTAACAGGGGAACACAGAAGCCCTCATGTTCGCTCATGGACAGAAACATACGTGCGATACGATAATATGCTAATAGTTCAAGATCACTGACATGTCCCGTAAAGATAACGTCCTCTAATTCAAGCAGCTTTACATATCTTTGTAGGTCATGATAGTAGCGCTCCATGCCGTTCCAGGAACCCACTATAATCAGCCTAGCCGACTTATTATAATATCTCTTATAGTAATAAAATGCCTTTATGACATCCTCTTGTTTTTTGTTGGGCGCTATTCTTCCTACAAAGATAATATTTTTAAACCCATCCCTATATTTGTCTAACACAGTGTAGTCCGGAGTACCCGCATATTTATCCCCGTAGAGCCCAAGGGGCAAGACACCAGTATTTTGATATCCTAGCGCTTCTAACTCAGCTCGGTTAAATTCGGAATCTCCCAGGGCGAGTTGAAAATCAGACGATATCTCTTTGAGTTGTTCCCTACCCTGGGAAACAAGCTTGACCAATTTCGGGTTATAACGAGTAAAATACTCTGGGGGTGTGATATTGTGATAGATTATAACTTTCTTGTCAATCTTAAGCGACGCAATTCTATACGTTAAATCTGAGCCTATCGCCATATGAAATATCAAGATGTCCTTACTGGATAAATCTCTCTCCAACCGATTTAAGGTTGAGATGTCTAACATCCTAGGATCAATATCTGAAGCGTAAATTTTCGTTGCAAAATCATGTTCCTTAATGATCTTCCGGATCAGCAAGGCATGATTGCTTACAGCATCTCCATATGCTATGGAGGGCATCACTTGAATAATTCGGCTTCTCTTCACGTCTCGCTCCTTTTCATCTCATGGAATTTGCCTTATATGTTCTAACTCAAATTTTTTCTCCGACAACCGCGTAATCTCTGTAACTATACATTCGAGAATTCAGTCTTTGTATGCCGGCATTGAACTCATCTGCGCCTTCAATCGGCAAGTTGGGTATCTTCTCAGCGTCTGGGAAGGGGGACAAATAAAGCGTTTGGACATTGGTAAATCCTTCTTGCTCTAAAACGAAGGCCAAGGTCGCCGGGTGAACGGGTCGTATGTGGGATAAATCCATATAGAAACTTTCGGCAAAAACTGACAGGCAGGTCGGATTAACTGTTTCTAACGCCAGAATACCGCCATGGTCAAGCTTATCATGACAAATTCTAATAAGACTGACCATGTCGGCGGGCGTCAGATGCTCAATCAGCTGCGCTGCGAAAATCCCATCAACGCTTGTGGTCATGTCTTTAAGATAGGTTCTGACATCAACTTGCTTGACATCAAGACCAAGATCGCGGACATACGATACCATATTCTGGTTGGAATCCAAGCCGGTCGCACTAATTCCGCTTTCTCTCATTAATTCTAAAAACTCTCCCCTGCCGCAGCCAAGATCTAACACATCATGCTTGTCCTTAAAATAATCCAGATAAACCCTTTGTCGATCCTTTATTTCCTCGCAGGAGCCTCTAAATCGTTGTTCGAACATAAAATAATCGAATTCGATGAGGTTCTCCCCAGAGGGAGTTGCGGTTGCAGTAGATGTTGGACAATCTTTCCCTGGAATATTGATCACCTGATCTTTGAGTGACCGTTCCGTCCTACGAGTTCTCTCAGAAATAGCTCCCAGTTTGTCACTCATATCCTTGACATTTTGATCAATATAGTGCTTCAATTCATCCATCATCTTGGATTTATTTTTTTCCGCATCGTTCAAGCCTTGCTTTGCCTCTTCTGCGATTCCCTGTATCGTCTCCATAACAGAGGCATTAAAAGCAATTTGCTGTTCCCAGGGTCTTGAAATATACCACCTTAGCAACTTTCTAACAATGCGTTTTGCGAGGCTTATGACGGGGCCAAGAAACTTCCGATGCGAGGTGATTGGAAAATCTATATCAATATCCCAGTTCTGATTATTATGCATAACCATCTCATTAAGACGTTCTACAGAATCAGACAGGCGGTGGACCGCTTCAAAAGAATTAATTTCAGATACCTTGGAAGAGATTTCTGAATTTGCCAGACGCGCACGAATCTCTTGCATGACTTCCTCTATGTTAATTGATGCTGGTCCGGATAAGAAATCTTTGTCTTCCATATTGTCACTCCCCTTCAGCACACACTTAGACGATGGACCATTGATGTTCTAATCGACAGATACCAGAATCCTTGATATTGGAGTAGGTGGTAAATCTGAGCCGATTCGTCTGGTAATCGTAGGGACTAGCATACTCATCATGCGCCGCCACATTGATGTAGTACTCCCCTTCTACGAGTTCCAGTTTGTCCACGCTTACTCTTACTATAAATTCATCCTTCAAAGTTTCAACGGTCACTGGATACCTCTCTATGAGTGTATTAGTGCCGTAGCATAAGAGATCCTCGCAACTATAGATGGCAATACCAAAGACTAAACTGGGTACTGGCTTGTTCCTGCGACAGTGCATCTCAATAACACAAGGCTCACCACATTCAAAGGTAAATTTAGTCTGCCCTGAACTATCCAATAAGAGTGTATCTAGGATCTCCACAGCTTTGTCGCCCCAGCGCTTTGACTCACCGGTCACTTGAGTAGAGACATAGCTACTTTCACCGAGCACTGAGCTTTCTCCAGATTCTGCTGCTAAAGAGTTCTCTATAGACTTCTCAGCCTTTTGCCGATTCTCTGCCTGCAATCTCAGGTTCTCTCGGCCTGACATCGTTGACCGATATTCACCGATCACCTCTGCCGGGATGCCCCGTCGCACTAAGGTACCCTCGTGAAGCCAAGCTAGTTCGTCACAAATCAATTCTAATTGACCCAAACTATGCGACACTATGACGATGGTTGTCCCTTGGGTTTTGAAGGTTTTTAATTTATTAAAACATTTTTTCTGGAAACTTTCATCTCCCACGCCTAGAATTTCGTCAATGAGTAGGACATCGGGCTCAACGTTAATCGCAATGGAAAAGGCAAGTCTCATATACATCCCTGATGAGTAAGTTCGTACTGGACTGTCGATAAACTCTTCCAATTCAGAGAAACTGATGATCTCGTCCAGCTTCAGATCGATTTCCTTCTTGGTTAGACCAAAGATGGCCGCATTCATATAGATGTTTTCCAGCCCGCTAAAGTCTGGGTGAAAACCTGCTCCCAGTTCAAGTAAGCTAGAAATTTTACCTCTAACCTCAACACTGCCTTTGTCCGGGTATATGATCCGAGTCATAAGCTTGAGAAGAGTACTCTTGCCTGACCCGTTCTGACCAATGAGCCCCAAGGTCTTACCCTTTTCCACTTTGAGATCGACACCTTTTAACACCCAGAGGTCATCGTATTTGCGCCGGTGACTAAAGAGGACCTTCTCCTTCAGGGTCGGTGCTCTGTCATGAAAAAGACGAAACTTTTTCCACATATCTTGGACGTCAATAACATATTCCATAAATTCCACTCCTAAATCTCTTCTGCAAAGCCTTTAGCCAGTCGTATAAATACCATATATCCAACGATTAAAACTAATATAGCCAGGAGTGTAAACATTCCCAGGCCAGGAAAATACGGAAATTTGCCATAATACAAAATATCTCTGTACGCCTCCGTTAAGGTTACCATTGGGTTAAGAAATATGTATTTAATGTATTTGGTCGGTACTATATTTATTGGATAAACGATGGGGGTAAAGTAAAACCAGGCCATCATCAGAATGCCCCAAACGTGTTCGATATCTCGAAAATAGACATTCAGAGCCGATACCAAAAAACAAATACCCAAGGTAAAGATAAATTCTAAACCCATGACTAGCGGCAAAGCGAGAAGACTAGGTCTTAGCGGAATGTGAAACAGAAGAAGAGCTATTATGGCAATGATAAAACTTAGGCCTAGATTCACCAATCCCGCTGTAGTCGTGGCAAGTGGGAGAATCTCTCTAGGAAAATAGACCTTCTTCACGATGTTACTATTACTAACTATTATGTTCGTAGCCTCCTGTGTTGCGCTTGCAAAAAAAATCCAAGGTAGGAGTGCTACGAAAAGAAACATCGGAAATTTAGCTATATTCATGCGCATAATCGAAGAAAACACAACCGAATAGACAACCAGTTGTAGTAGAGGATTAATAAAGGTCCACAGAAAGCCAAAGAATGAGGCCTTATAGCGTGTACGCAAATTCCGCTTCACCATATTCTTGTACAATTCTCGATACGCATAGATTTCTTGAAAAGCCGATCTCATCAGGCGTCTACTCCGTTCCCAGTCGCCTTCCGACCTACCCGCACCAGATCAACCTCCACCATCATTCGGACTAATTCCTCAAATCCCACAGCCCGTTCCCAGCCCAATACCTGATAAGCTTTAGCAGGATTACCATGGAGAAGTTCAACTTCCGACGGGCGGAAAAACCTAGGGTCCACAGCCACTAAGACTTTTCCCGTTGCCCGCTCCAGACCCTTTTCTGCTACGCCCTCGCCGGTCCAATCTAACTCAAACCCAGCATGTCGAAACGCTAGTTCTACAAACTCACGCACCGGGTGAGTCTCTCCCGAGGCAATGACATAATCATCCGCTTCTTCTTGCTGGAGCATCAGCCACATGGCTTTCACATAATCTCCCGCGTATCCCCAATCCCGCTTGGAATCCATATTGCCCAAGTATAAGGTGTCCTGTAAACCATACTTAATTCGTGCCACGGCATCTGTAATCTTATGTGTCACAAATTCCATGCCACGACGAGGGGATTCATGGTTAAACAGAATACCAGAACACGCATACATCTGATAGCTTTCTCGATAGTTCTTGGTAATCCAATGCCCATAAAGCTTGGCTACTCCATAAGGGCTCCGAGGATAAAACGGAGTCGCTTCCGTTTGAGGAGTCTCCTGCACCAAGCCAAACATTTCACTGGTCGATGCCTGATAAAAACGCGCTTCAGGCTTCACTACTCGGATAGCCTCCAGCAGATTGGTGACCCCAATGGCATTAATCTCTGACGTTGCCAAGGGTTGTTCCCAAGAAGAGGCTACGAAAGACTGAGCCGCTAGATTATACACCTCATCAGGTTGAGCGATTTTCACGGCAAGAATAAGGGAAGCCATATCGATCATATCGGCATATATAAATTCTATATCCTTCTTCAGATGTTCCACGGTTCCAAAGTCTAATTTACTCTTACGTCGAACAACCCCATAAACCTTATAGCCCTTTTCTAATAAAAGCTCTGTTAGGTAGGATCCATCCTGACCGGTTATCCCTGTTATTAAAGCATGTTTCATCTAAAACAATCCCTCCTAATCTCGTAATTTGTGTTCCCACTCGGCTAATACCCCGCTCAAGCTATCCTCAATAGGATAAAGAGGTTCCCAGCCAATTGCAGCTCGCATTTTACCATTATCCCCTACGGAGTAAATATTCTCCACGGGACGCATCTTGCTTTCATCAAGTTCCACATCCAGATTTCCATATTCCGTCCGCATAAGATCAAGAATGTCGCTAATTTTCCTACCCACTCCGGAGCAAATATTGTACGTTTCGCCTGGCTGACCTTTCTCGGCCAATAATCGATACGCACGGACGATATCCCTCACATCCGTGAAATCGCGATACACGTCGAGTCGTCCGACTCGGATACTTTCATCTCGCTTTGAGGCCTCTATTATTTGACGTGCAAAATCAGGCACGACAAAGCCCTCAGTTTGCCCAACCCCAATATGATTGAACGGGCGCGTTATAATAACAGGAAGTTTGTACATTTGACCTAACTGTAATGAAATGCGTTCTGCTGCATACTTCGAGGTGGCATAAGGGTTCTGCGGATTCGGTGACGTTGACTCACTAAACTTCTCCCCAAGACGTCGTCCTGGTCCATAAATTTCAGAGGAACCTACATAAACTATTGCTCGAACCTCTCGCCCTTTCAAGGACTCCAACAAGTTAATCGTCCCGATCACATTTACTTCAAATGAAGTCTTTGGATCACGCCAAGAATGGCTGACCGACGCTATACCTGCTAGATGAAATACTATATCAGGCTCTAGTTCCTCCATCGCCTGTTCCAACGCCGTCCGATCCAGGATATTTACATCTTGATAGTCAACTCCTGGAAGGTCAAACTGTCCCATACCTATCCCGCTCACTGAGTAGCCTTTTTCCTGAAGCTCTTTAGCAAGGTATTTCCCCACAAAACCATTGACTCCTGTTATCAGTACTCGCACTATAATATCCACCTCCTTACATTGCTCCTTTACCAAGCAGCACAACAGGGACTGTCTGGAAGATTATCTTCAAGTCAAGGGTAAGTGACCAGTTATGAATATAAAAGAGGTCCATCTGAATCCGATCTTCGTAACTCACATCGTTGCGTCCACTCACTTGCCATAGACCCGTAAGTCCGGGCTTTACCCGAAGGATCATCTTTCCATGTGTACCATATCGTGCAATTTCCTCTGGTACAATGGGACGAGGCCCAACAAAACTTAGGTCCCCTCTTAATATATTAACAAGCTGTGGCAATTCGTCCAAGCTAAGCTTCCTCAAATATTTACCAAGCGGGGTTATTCTAGGGTCATTCTCAATCTTGAAATTATCATGATAATCTTTTCTAATTTCCTTGCTTTCAAGCAAAGCCATAAGTTGACTTTCCGAGTCTACAACCATGGTCCGGAATTTATAAATCTGTACTCTCTTTCCATCTAACCCCAATCGTTCTTGAGCGAATATAGCGGGTCCCGTAGAACTAAGCTTTACTATTATCCAAACGAGCACGAATAACCAAGAGGTAAGGATTAATCCGGTGGCAGCTAGGATAACATCCATCACTCTTTTTAACCGTTTTGAAACACCCGTGACCATTAAGTCTTGAGGCCCAAAAATGAGAATTCCTTTATAATTTATTGTCTTTAGGGGTATCGATAATAACCTGCTCACTGATGGTACAATATATAGCGGGATGTAATTAAACTCACAGTAGGAGATAAGTAGCTCCAGCTCCCCAACACGTTCTTCATATACTAACATGCCCAGATCCCTTGGGCCTACGCCCAACGTGCTGGCTAATTCGTGATGACTGTTTACTATATCCTCTATTTCTGTGTTTAGGGCGGTCGTTGCTACTACCCTAAGTCCCATATCCCGAACCAGTCTCTCTAAAAGATTATTAGCACTTGACTCAAAGCCAATGGCCACTAGTGGAAGTTTGGCCTCATCCCCTAATTTTAAACTATAAACTTTCGTCAGAAAATACCTTACTAAAATAGCCAAGGTAAAATTAACCACGAAGAAAACGGTGAAGTAGACACGCGAATAGCTTACACTGCGCAAGTAAAAGGACATGACATAAAAAAAAGCAGCACTATATATTAGTGAGCGGAAATAAATGTGCGGTCTAACTTGTAATAACTCTGATGTTTCATAATTCCCTGATAGATATAATAAGCCCAAAAATATAATACCAATCATCGATAACATTATTAAATAAGCGTTTATACTAATGACTGACATATCACTCAAGAATTTCATATACCCAACTAAAAGGCC
>PKWS01000021.1:894-3630 GCA_003132105.1 Desulfosporosinus sp. | reverse complement strand
GGCACCAGCCAAGTTTTCTTTAGAACTTTGGCAAAAGGATGGAGGTAAAACACTCCCGCTTATCCTGCAGACAGAAAGTGAGTGGGAGAAGGGACGGTTTTTGCGTCATGAAGAGAAGTGAGCTAGAAAACGTTCGACCTCTTCTTTTTGAGGACCCTTTAGTAGTTCCGATGGAGACCCTTCAGCCATAACTTGCCCATTCAGGAGAATCAAGGCTCGATTAGTTAAATGTGCAATGTCCTTAAAATCGTGGCTAACGAGCACGGTTGTGGTTTGAGTGGCTTTAAAAACTTGACCCAGGTCAATACGTAGTCCCTCTTTGGTTGGGGCATCTAAAGATGAAAATGGCTCGTCTAAAAATAGAACGTCCGGCTCTAGTGCAAAGGCTCGTGCCAGGCTAACGCGTTGGGCTTCTCCACCGGAGAGTGACCAGGCTAATTGTTTAGAAAGATGGCTTACTCCAAATTGTTCCAGCCAATAGTCTACCCGTTCCTGAATTTTCCCTTTGGAGAGGCTTCGGATTTTTAATCCGATGGCAACATTGTCAAAAACGCGTGTGTTTAATAAGAGGGATTTCTGAAAAACTAGTGCAATCTTACGACGAATAGGAAGCGGGACGCTCTTTGGAACGGCTTGGCCCTGGAAATAGAGTAAGCCGGATGTCGGTGTTTCCAGAAACGCGAGAACTTTCAACAAACTGCTTTTACCAGATCCGTTTGGCCCGATGAGGCCTACGCATTCCCCAGGAAACAAGTGAAAATCAATATTTTGCAATATAGTTTTGTGGCCCTTGGTCCAGCTTATCTCCCGCGCTTCGAGCACACTTATGGCCCCCCTTGCTGTTTCTGTTGGAGTAGGGTTAAGCCTAAGGTTGCTCCATAGGCTAGTAAGCATAAGATGATGCTTAAGGCAATGGCGATGTCGAAGTTGCCCTTGGAAACTTCTAGAACCGTTGCAGTTGTTAGAACACGAGTCTGTCCTTTTATATTTCCCCCTACCGCCATTGATGCTCCAATCTCCGAAACGATTGCCCCAAAACCAGCAATAATTGCGGCAAAGAGTGAAAAACGGACTTCTTTAAGAAGTAACCAAGTATACTGGAAGCGAGTTGCGCCCAGTGCCCGTATTTGGAGCCTGAGTTTGGGGTCGGTTTGCTGAAGAGCGGCACAGGTTAAGGCGGCAATAATGGGAGAGGCAATGATTGCTTGGGCAATGATAATGGCTGTTGGAGTATACATGATATTTAAAAAGCCAAAAGGTCCGGAGCGCCAAAGAAAAATCGAGACCCAAAGGCCAACGACCACAGGGGGTAAGCCCATCCCTGTATTAACGACGCTTAAGACGAAGCGACGTCCTGGAAAGGGTTTAAGAGCCAAGATTGTACCGAATGGAACCCCGAGGAGCAGGCTTATTAACGTTCCAGTCCCTGATATTTTAAGGGTAAGTAGCGTTATGTCAATTACCTCGGGATCCCCGGTTACCAGAAGGTGAATGGCGGCTAAGACTCCTTGCCAAATCATTTCCAACTTATTTGATATCCTCCATCTTTTTACCTGCATCAGGGAAGAAGAGGGCTTGGCCGTATTTCTCTTTACCAAAGGATCCAATGAGTTTTTGGGTTTCCCCATCAATCATAAAGTCGACGAAGGCTTTGGCTCCAGCAGCATTGACGTTAGGGAATTTCTCGGGGTTAACCTGCATGACATGGTAAATATTTAGGAGAGCGGTTTCCCCTTGCAGGAGAATATCAAGTTTTAAGTTTTTCTTTGTAGATAGATAGGTTGCGCGGTCTGTCATGGTATAAGCCTCTTTTTCCGAGGCAATAGTCAAAGTCTGTGCCATGCCTTGGCCAGTAGACTGATACTTAGCTTCCACTGGTTTTACTTTAGCCTTTGTCCATAATGCCTTTTCCATTTTATCCGTTCCTGAATCATCTCCACGGGAGACAAATATCGAGGGACTAGCAGCAATGGCTATTAAGGCGGCTACGGCCGTCTTAGTTCCTTTTACTTTGGCGGGATCCGATGATGGTCCTACGATTACGAAATCATTATGCATCACAAGTTGATAGTTAATGGCTGTTTTATTATCAACTAACTTTTTTTCTGAAGTGAAGGCATGCACCAGCAAAACGTCGGCATTCCCTTTTTCCCCAGTGGCTAAAGCAGCTCCTGTGCCGACTGCTATTGCTTTGACCTTATAGCCCGTCTTTTTCTCGAAAGCAGGGATGAGCACCTCGAGTAAACCGCTGTCTTGCGTACTTGTAGTAGTCGCTAAAATTACGCTGGGATTTGCAGGTTTCGGAGTTTCGGTAGTTTGTGGTGCAGCTGTTCCACACCCGACGACAATCACCATGAGGGCAATCATAAGTAGCGCGAAACCAAAGTTAAGGCGACGTCTAATCTTCATTTTCATTAATAAATCTCTCCTTCTTTTATGTGTCTTCTTAGCAAAGATATATTCCTACCTAATCGTAAACCTTATCTTTAAACCTAATCGTTAAACCTCGTCATTATGCCTCGTTGTAAGCCAAGCCAATAAATGAAATGAAATTGCAAAGAGAACCATTAAGCGGAAGGAGCGTGCCGAGTGCAGTTGGCGAAGCGTGAAGACGAACATTCAGAAAGCCCAGAGGTTATGTGCGTTAGCTTCGCCAACAAGCGAGCAAGCCGCCTCCTTGCCATCCTTGGCACCGCGGCATCAGTCCATCTCGGCATCTAGCCATCTAGCCATCTA
>PKWS01000021.1:0-837 GCA_003132105.1 Desulfosporosinus sp. | reverse complement strand
CCGTCAGAGAAGTATCATACCCTTTCTGTTGGTGAATGGCTTGGATAAATCCTGGAGATCTTAAGACATCTAAAAGTTGTTGCCAAACAGGAGATTTAGCGGTTTTCCCCAAACAAACCAAATCATAGCGTTCATGGAATAGGGGGATAAAACCAAGGCCAAGTCGTTCTGCAGCTGCTTTTACTCCGACGCCGACATCGGCCTGTCCACTAGCCACGAGGCAAGCAACTCCAGAGTGGGTGGTTTCTTCATGTTCATAGCCTAGAATTCGGTCGGGAGAAATCTTTGCTGATTTAAGGTAAGCATCGAGGCGCAGACGGGTTCCTGATCCTTTTTGGCGGTTAATAAATTGCAAACCTTCTAGAGTAATGTCTTCCCAGGTCTGAAGATGAAGAGGATTGCCGGGTGCCACGATGAACCCTTGTTCCCGCTGAACTAAATTCACAATACAGACGGATTCTCCCGGAATAACATGTTTGACAAAGGAAATATTATAGTCTTTTAATGATTCATCCCAAAGATGTGCCCCAGAAATCTCTGCTTCTCGGCGATAAAGCGCAATTAGTCCATCTATGCTCCCTTTGAAGGAAATCGACGCTTGGACGGGTATTTCAGCATGTTTGAGAAACTCGAAAAGCAACTCGACGACCGGGTCGTGACTTCCTATGAAGCGAATAACTGGTAATCCAGGAGTGTGGGAGTGCAAAGGAGCAGGGAGGGTGTTATTAAGATTAAGGGTTCCTCGTAAATAACGGTCTAGGACTGTCGGATCAATACGAAGTTGGCGACCGATGTGGTGAGCAGGAATCTCTCCTCGTTTAACAAGCTCATAAAGGG
>PKWS01000365.1:1309-8609 GCA_003132105.1 Desulfosporosinus sp. | reverse complement strand
GGTCATACGGGAGCCTTGCCCAGTCTGCGGTCATAGCATCTTCGCTCGTGACGGCTCTCAGGATAATGGGGAACTCATAGGTACGGCAATCTCCCATCACTCCGACGCTCTTGATTGAAGGGAGGACAGCAAAACTTTGCCACAATTCACGATACATTCCTGCACGCCGAATTTCTTCTAGTATGATTGCATCTGCTTCCCGTAAAAGGTCCAATTTCTCACGGGTTACTTCACCGAGAATTCGAATTGCCAGCCCCGGTCCAGGGAAAGGTTGACGCCAAACAATCTCCTCACTCATCCCTAGTTCAATTCCAAGTTCGCGCACTTCGTCTTTAAAGAGCATACGTAACGGCTCGATGAGTTCAAATTGAATGTCGTCAGGCAAACCACCAACATTGTGATGGCTCTTAATCGTCTCCGCAGTTTCCGTNNCCAAGTTTTAAGGCCTCAACTTCAAAGACGCGGATAAACTCATTGCCAATTGCTTTGCGTTTCATTTCAGGATCGGATACACCTTGTAGCTTTTGCATAAAACGTTCATGGACATCCACAAACACCAGATTCAGTTGGAACTGTTCTGCAAAAATTTTTCTAACCTGCTCTGCCTCATTTTTACGCATGAATCCATGGTCAACAAAGACGCAAGTCAATTGATCCCCCACTGCCCGGTGCACCAAAGCTGCAGCTACCGAAGAATCTACTCCACCGCTCAAAGCACAAAGGACATGTTTCTTTCCAACCTTGGCACGGATCTCTGCCACTTGCAACTCGATAAAGGACTCCATAGTCCAGTCCCCAACACATTTACAAATATCGAAAAGAAATTTTTCTAACATTGCTTGCCCATCTGGGGTATGTTTCACTTCAGGATGAAACTGAACACCATAAAAATGTCGTTTTTCATCCATCATGGCTGCAATTGGAGTATTCCAAGTATGGGCAGCGACCACAAAGCCCTCAGGTAATTTGTGTACAGAATCACCGTGGCTCATCCAACACGGGCGCTCTCCACCCAAGTCTTTCCACAGGTCTGTTGTAATATCAACCGTCAGCATTGCTTTCCCATACTCGCTAGCATCGGGATGTTCTACGCTTCCCCCTAATTGTACAGTCATCAGCTGCATCCCATAGCAAATCCCCAGTATGGGAATCCCTAAGTTATAAATTTCTGGGTCCACTTCAGGAGCATTCAGTTGATTGACACTTGCTGGTCCACCCGAAAAGATAATGCCCTTTGGCTTGCGAGCCCGAATTTCCTCAATCGATATTTTATAAGAAACCATTTCCGAATACACATGGGCTTCCCTCACACGGCGAGCAATAAGTTGATTGTACTGTCCTCCAAAATCCAAAACCAATACGACTTCCTGTGTCACGATAATTCATCACCATTCCTATTAAAATTAGTTAATCTCATAGGCTTCCTCTTTTAACACACCGATATAGGGCAAATTCCGATACTCTTCATTGAAGTCAAGGCCATACCCAACAACAAATTCGTCGGGAATCGAAAAACCGTTGTAATCCGGAGTAACATCCGCTACCCGTCGAGCGGCTTTGTCGAGTAGTGTAACCACTTTTACGCTCAGTGGATTCCGTGCTCTTAAGTTTTCTTTTAAGTACTTTAATGTCAATCCCGTATCTACAATATCCTCAGCAATTAAAATATGGACATCCTCGACACTACGTTCTAAGTCCTTTAGGATGCGCACTACGCCAGAAGACTGAGTTGAGACTCCATAGCTTGATAGTGCCATAAAATCATACGCCAGAGGCAATTTTATCTCTCGGATGAGATCCGCCATAAAGGGAACAGCACCTTTTAAAATCCCAAGGACTAAGATCTTCTTTCCTTCGTAATCTCGAGTAATCTCCGCGCCTAGTTCTGCCACACGCTTTCCCAAGTCTTCTTTTGAAATTAATACTCGTCCAATATATTCT
Source organism: Desulfosporosinus sp. (assembly GCA_003132105.1). GTDB lineage: Bacteria > Bacillota > Desulfitobacteriia > Desulfitobacteriales > Desulfitobacteriaceae > Desulfosporosinus. The sequence goes on along the minus strand of PKWS01000365.1, from coordinate 6,668 downwards.
TCCATTAAGGACACCTCCATCGCTAAAACTTATTTTAAAACTATATCAGAGGCTCGTCCATTGTGCAACCATTTTACGATAACACAACGGTCCAAAGAACTAATTTCTTCGCTAATATAATAATGAGACAGGATATAACCCATGAGAGGGTATATTCCTGCCTCATTATTATAATAGAACACCAGTTCTAAATATCCGGTGCTTGTATAGTTATCTTCTTTCCAATATCCTTAAACTCTAGTGTCATAGTCATTGGATCCGACTTCACTTTATTTTTTGCTTCGATGGTTGCTTTTACAAGCATTTTATCAGACTTACGAATATAAAGCGTATACTGGAAATCGGTCCAAAACACCTCCATCATTTGATTCTGCACACTGGGAAATAAATGACATACCCATACTTTTTCTCCGTTTACTTTCCCTTGATCGCTAAGGATTACCGCTCCAAGCTCTTTCATTTGAAGCGAAGATAAGGGGTTGAGCTCCGCCAAAAAGACTTCTTGAGCTGCAAGAGTGTTTGCAAATCTTATCCACTTCTTGCTAAAAGGATCTTTACTATAGGTAGAATCCCCGATTTTGATCATCTCTACTTCGCTTCCGGCCAGCTGTCCCAAGATTCGAGTGTTACCACCATCCTTTTCCCCGAGAACCTGAGTGAGGACCCGATCTTTTCCCTCGGCCCATTGATGCTGGGTCAAACTGTAGCGAAAAGATGTCGCTGCGTTCAATCGTTCTAAGCCGTTTTTGACTAAATCAGTAGGGTCTGGTTGCCTTATAAAGTGTCCTAGAAGCCCCCCTGTCAACACAATACTGATTCCGATGATTAACACAATAGTTCTTTTCTTCATCTCATGCCCCCTTGGCGAAGTTCTTACCCTACATTATGTACTATTAGTTTGCCCTATTCCACTTATCCCTTCCAAAGTTAACTGATATGTTACGGTGTAAAACTGATCGCCAGGAGTACCTGTTTCAACTACTATTTCACCAGTCGCACCAACAATCTCAGTTACTTGTTCGTAAGTCATACCATTTTTAATTTGTTCGAATTCATCCATAGACATATCAGGTAGATTCTTTGATGATAAAGGGTGGGCTGTAACCTTCATTGATGATGCAGGGTCAGGTGTCTCCTTTGTAGTTACTGCAGTTCCGCATCCTAGCAACGCAAACATAAGCCCAATAGATAATAAGTACGAGATTTTTTTCATTACCTAAAACCCGAGAATTGCATTCTTAATCTCTTGATTTATTTTTTAACGTCCTTGACGATCTGTCAAAAGGGTTTACTATTTTTAAATTTTTAATAGTACTAATTATCTGGGTGATTTCATAAGGTCTATCTAAAATTCTAATGCCCTTTTCTTGAAAATTCTTAGCATTTTTCTGCGAGAAGTCCCCCAAAACTATGATATCAATTCCGGACCATATTCTATGTATTTCTTCTACTTTTATAAGTTTGTTGTTATCGAGTAATCCCTCAATAATAACTAACTTTGGCAAATCGCTGGTAATACTAATAGTACCATTTTCAAAATCACTCATCTCCAGAACCTTTACGCGATGATCGAGGACTTTCAAGGCTTTTTCCAACGAATAGCTTAAGACTTTATCATTGACTATTAAGGCGACATCAACTTCTTTCCCCTCAATGCTGGCAATCGGTAGTGTAATAGTAATGAGAGCTCCACCTTGTGGCACATTGCTTGCTTCGATTTCACCATCGTGATTATGAATGATTGCTTTAACTATGGCAAGGCCTAAACCTGTTCCTGTTTCTTTGGTAGTGAAAAATGGTGTAAAAAGCTGATCTATTACACCAGGGTCAAAACCCGGTCCGTTATCTTGAATACACACCTCTACATTATCATTTACTTGACCTAATGAGATTTTGACTATTCCAGTTTCGTCCAACGACTGAACAGCATTACGAACTAAATTCAAGATAACTTGAGTAAGTTGACCAGCATCAGCCCTTACAGGTGCAACCTTTTCAGCGTTAAATAAAACTTGAATATCTGTACCATTGGCTTCGCCCTCTAATAGTGGGAGCAATTCTTCAATAAATGTAACGAGGTCGAGGGGTTCAGTTGATATTAAAGCAGGTTTTCCCAAAAGAAGAAATTCATTAAGAAGAAGTGTGACACGATCTATCTCATGTAATACTAAGTCTACATAACCCTTCGTTTGTTCCTGATTGCGTTTTCTTGTCATTAACTGCAAAAGCCCTTTAGCAGCACTAAGTGGATTTCTTAACTCATGGGCCAACGTGCCAACCATCATAGAAGTAGTAGCAAAACGTTCCGCCCTTCGTGCGGCGGATTGCCAACGATAATAATCTGATCGATCGTCAACCATTACTAACCAACCCACGATCACCTTATCATCAAAAATCGGTGATACCTGCCAATCGATCCAACAAAAATCATTATCGTCTTGATCCTTTTTGAAGGATTCCATCTGTCCGTTAACTGGGAATGTGATCCCCGCATTAACGACTGAAACCCAAGGCCCATCAATGTTTAACATCGAAACACCGACTAAATTAACAAACGATTTATTAAAGAGTTTCTCAGCAGCTTTATTTAGATAGGTAACATTTTTCCGTTGATTAATCAAAAAGATCGCACTATCTACTCCGCCAAGTACTCTGGCTAACTGATTATTTAGAAGGCTAAATAGGTTATCTATTTCAAGAACAATAGAACATTCTTGTGCCATTAAGGAAATTAGTTCAGTTACTGGTTCTTTGTCAAAAGGGGTTAACACACCTAAGTTACATTGAAATTGACCATAGAAAATATCAACTTGTTGAGCAAATCCTTCCTGTCCGTTTAGATAAGCATTAACTAGGAATTCATCACCTTTAATAAAAATATCCGTTTGACCATTTCCAAATCGTACCCAACTACCTTGTGCTTCTAAAATGATGATTAAGGCACTAAGAATTAATTCTAAACTTCTTTTTAAAGCATCTGTATCTCCATGAAATAACGACAAAACTATATAATTCATTTGGCGAAGGACAGAAAGTTCAATGGCCCGTTGACCACTACTAAACGTAGACTTAAAAGACGTTAAAAAATTAGACAGTAACTTAGCCGCAATAGATGAACGATCTTTTAATGCTGGGTATATCATTTCCTTACAGCACAGACATTCTTGAGCTACCATTATAAGTCCCTTTTCTATTGGAAAGGTCAATACGGTACCTTTAGTTTTTAAGTCCATTGTTTCTTGAATACTTTTAAACCCGTTAAATCCTATATCTACAACCGGGAAGAAATCTTCAAACAGGTTTTGACATACTGAACATATTCCGGAAGATTGAAATACCAAATTTTCATTAACAGATATAATGGTCAAATGTAGTTGTAGACCCAGAGCTGTACATTCTAAAAAACTAAGCCAACGTTCAGATTTTAGGAAATCATGATCTTCGGTTCTTATGGACATCCTCTAAAGCCCCCCTTCATGATCCATCACTAACGTAACGATAAACCATTTTTATCGATTATTAATTCTTTTAATTCTTTGGAATGACCACTACCTCGCATTTTAACCACTCTTAAATACCTTTTTAAGGTGTTGCCGTCCTCTTTAAAGGCCAGGAGTATTAAATTATCAGCTACAAAACTGATTCCATGCTTTGTCAGGGATGATAATGTTGAGGAATCGTGCATTTCGTGGGTAAGCAAAACACTAATTCCGCTGTGCTTAAAGTAATCTGTAAGTGCCCAGATATAATCCGTATATTTAACCTTATCGCTCATTCCTATTTCGAAGGAAGAGATTGAATCAATGATCAACTTCGTGCCCTGATCTCACGTACACGCTCCTGAATTCGATAAACATGTTCATCGACATTCAGCTCAACAGGAGAAACGTAGATTATATGTAAAATGCCCTCATCGATATAGGGTCTAATGTCCTGACCAATTTGTGAAAAATTGTGGATTATTTGTAAAGGATTTTCTTCATTCCATCCTTGGAAATCTTAAAAAACGCCTCACCATTAAAATGCTTGGTCCCTCTCATCTTTAAAACCCGCAAGTACCTTTTCTGTTGACTTTTTTCTTCCGTTCCGTAGAGATAAATAATTCCGTCCGCTATTGCACTTTCAGGTCTAATCTCGATATCGTGTTCCGAGTACTCTCCCAAAAGAATCGTCGTACAACCCCAGGTTGTTAAACGAACGGACAGATCAAAAATAAATTCCCGAAATTCCATGGAATCGGGAATGATATCTGCGAATGTTTTGATGGTATCGATAAAAATAATTTTCGGTTGATATTCCTTAAGAAAGCTATCAATTAACTTCAGAGTTTGAGTTGATCCTTGTTTGCGTAATACACCACCCAAGTCCTTATAAATAACACTTTTCTGAACTTTTTCAGTATCATAAAAACTAAACTCTTGTTGAAACTTCATAATCTTAATTTGGGGTTCTCCTAGAGTAGTTAAATACAATATCTTATCGTCATTTTCTGCATTTTGAAACATCATTTGATGGGCCAGAATTGTTTTCCCGGTTCTTGGTCTTCCAGCTAGCAATATTGTAGAACCTTTTGGTAAGCCCCCATCTAAAATCTGATCTAACGCCAAGATACCTGTCGAAACTTTATCCAATATTAACACTCCTACTCAAACACTATTCTACTTCTTATAATCTTCAATTATTGCAGCTCTTCGGTTAATTTTTTTGCCAGTTGTTTTCCAACTAAATTACCCAACGTAAATACTATATTGATCACAAACTCATTGCCTACAAGGACGGCACGATCCTGTTCTATTTCAAACAATTCTTGTACTGAAACTCCATCCTCTGAAATCTCGATCATAGCAGCTTCTTCATACTTCAGTTGTGTCTTCCACAAGGCATGTTCTAAAACAATGACGAAAACATGAGTACCAACAACCTGTCCTACAGATATAAATAAATTATCAATANNATAAGAGTAGCATCATCGACATATCGCAACAAATTCTGCTGTTGAATCGTTGTATAATAATAATTTACGTCGATATTTAGGAAAGGAGTTGAAGTCAATGTCTATTGTTTTTACTATCGATGATAATCCTGTAATATCAATGGTAATAAAATTTGCATTGACAGATGTAGGGCATAGCGTTGTTGCCTTTGATAACTGTTCGGAGGCGTATGCTAAATTAGAGAATGGACTAAAACCAGATATAATACTTGCAGATCTCAAAATGCCTGGAATGAACGGAAAAGAATTCGTTGAAAAGATGAGGTCAAATCCTAAATTGGATTATATACCGGTGGTAATTGTCACTGGTTCAATTCCCTCAGGTGAAAATTTGCCACCTAAAGATACTTACCAGGCGTTAGTAAT
>PKWS01000365.1:0-1280 GCA_003132105.1 Desulfosporosinus sp. | reverse complement strand
TAAATATATCATCTTATATATGTCGAATACGCAAGAATCAAGTTGATACAATTCCCACCTGCATCTTCCATGCATTATTAAAAATATGCATGGAAACTATGATGTTCCCCTGATGTATTGTGGAATCTGTGCCTTTTAAAAACCATCCTTAACCTTGACGGAGTACCAGGAAAATCTTGTGTTGTTCAATAGAACTTAATGGAAGTGGTTCACTGGGCTCTGGGTTATGCCGTTTAAGAAAAGCTTCCCACCACCCCACATCATGCCATTGCCCAAATTTATATCCTACCTGATTATAGTGAGCTATCTTCTTAAAACCAAAAAACTCGTGGATTCCCACGCTTGATTCATTAGGTAAACATATCCCTGCGTATACATTGCGATAACCTTGGAGCCTTAGAACAGACAGCAATGCAGTATACAACGTCTTACCGATTCCTTTACCTCTACAATCTTCTCTTACATATGCAGAAACGTCTACAGCCCATTTATAGGCAGCACGTTCACGATGCTTAGAAGCGTATGCATAGCCTAAAATAATATTACCTTCCTCAAAAACAAGCCAAGGATTATTAGCTAAGACTTGCTCAATTCGTATCTCCATTTCTTTTATGGGCGGTACAATCGTTTCAAAAGAAATTATGGTATTCTCAACATACACACTGTAAATATCAAGAATTTGTGCCGCATCGTGCTTATTGGCAAGTCGAATCATAGGTTTATGCCCTACCTCCATTTACTACTAAAATACTTTCAACATTTTTCTTTCATTTCCTCCCAAGATAACAAAAATAATCCAATATACTACAAAAAGGCCAGACCGTTCAGAAAAACGACCTGCAGCTCATATATTTGTTCACTGGTCCCTTTTTTCAAGCCATGAAAAAGAGGCTTCCCACAAGTTCAGCGAACTCATGAAAAGCCTCTAAATGTTCAGGCGAGTAGTAAGGTTTCCCTTACATCATGCCGCCCATTCCGCCCATGCCACCCATTCCGCCCATACCAGGCGCTCCGCCATCCTTAGACGGAACATCTGAGATTAAGCACTCGGTGGTTAGAAGCATAGCAGCAATAGAAGCCGCATTTTGCAGAGCTGAACGTGTGACTTTTGCTGGGTCAACGATGCCAGCGGCAATCATGTTTTCATACACTTCAGTGATAGCATTGAAGCCAGTACCCCTTTTGGAGCTATGAACTTTCTCAACTACAACAGAGCCTTCATGGCCAGCGTTGTTAGCGATTTGACGAAGTGGCTCTTCGAGAGCACGACGTATGATATT
>PKWS01000174.1 GCA_003132105.1 Desulfosporosinus sp. | reverse complement strand
TGGCATACTGACTGGTTATTTTATTGAATGTGCCTAAGGGGGAAAAAGACACATGGACTATAGAGTCACGAGTGCAACTGTTGAGCAAACGCGAGAGTGGGGAAAACAACTGGGCGGGTGTTTGCGGGGTGGAGATGTCGTCGCGCTGATTGGAGATCTGGGTGCCGGTAAAACGGCCTTTGCGCAAGGGGTAGGCGAGGCGTTCTGTGTAAAAGGCCCCATGACTAGCCCAACCTTCACCTTAATTCATGAGTATTTAGGACAGATTAAGGGAACAGAAGTGCGTTTGGTTCATATGGATCTGTATCGGTTAAATCACCCAGAAGAGGCGGAAGTGATTGGAGTGGAAGACGCGTTCCAGGAGGATGCCGTTTGTCTGATTGAATGGCCTCAAATTATTGAAGATTTTTTGCCGGAAGATCGATTGATCGTCGAGATTTTGGGAAGTGGGGAACAGCCACGTGAGATAATCTTTCGAGGTGACGAGCGCACATGGGAGCAACGTCTAAAAAATATCGAATATGAAAAGGCTCGGAGGATCCGATGAAATATTTAACCATTGATACAACAACTAAAGTTACTGCGGTCTCCTTAGCGGAAGACGGCTGCCTTATTGCTGAGGGCTTTTTACATACTGCCAAGACACATTCGGAGCGTCTCATTCCAATGCTTGACCAACTGCTTACTGCTGCATCTTGGACACTGCAGGAGTTAGAGATGATCGGGGTGGTGCGAGGTCCGGGTTCGTTTACTGGGATTCGGATAGGAATCGCGACAGCACAGGGATTAGCGCAAGTTTTGAGACTCCCGCTTCTTGCCGTGTTGTCTCTTGATGCCCTGGCTTGGGCTGGCTTGGGGAGAGTGGAAGACATTGTTCCTATCCTGGATGCGCGCAAAAATGAGTGGTATACGGCACGTTACCGCTGGGCCAAAGGACACGAAAAACCCGAGTGTTTGACGCTCCCTCAAGCCATACCAACAGACCTTTGGCTGGAACAATTGAGGGGTCTTGACCGTCCGATTTGTTTTGTTGGGGATGCCACTGAAAAATCTAAGGCGCGAATCGAGGAGGTCTTGGGAGAACGAGCTATGATTTTGCCTGAGTACGTTAGTTTACCTCGTGGTGCGTATACGGCGCGGGCGATTTGGCAACGTTGGCAAGAAAAAGGTGTTGGGGAATTAGTTGAACCATTCTACATCCGTTTTTCTGAGGCGGAGGTCAATTGGGCGAAGAAAGAGGAAGTCCGAAGGAGAACGGAGCATGAATAAAGGGATTGTACGTCCCATAGACATAGACGATCTCGGAGCCATTTTAGAAATCGAGCGTGTCTCTTTTGCTACACCTTGGTCTTTGGAGTCCTTTAAAGCGGAGCTTAAAGATAATGAGTATGCGCGTTATCTTTGTTTAGAGTTAGAAGGTCAAGTGATCGGGTACATGGGTCTTTGGTTCATCTTAGATGAAGGGCATATTACCAATATTGCCATTACTCCGAATCACCGGGGGCAACATTGGGGGGAGTTTTTGATGCGTTCGGTGATGGGAAAAATGGTGGAGCAGGGTATGGAACGGATGACTTTAGAAGTTCGTGTTTCCAACAGCCCAGCCCGATCTTTATATGAGCGCTTAGGCTTTGCTATCGCGGGGGTTCGCAAAGGGTATTATGCAGATAGTGGAGAGGATGCGATGATTATGTGGGCGGAATTGGGATTGGAAGTGAAGGTGACGTGATGGAGAGTCAAAAAAGCGAGATTGTAATTTTAGGAATCGAAACAAGCTGTGATGAGACATCCGCAGCTGTTCTAGTTAATGGAACGAATTTGCGTAGTCATGTCATTTCTTCTCAAATAGTGACGCATCAGAGGTATGGCGGGGTTGTACCAGAAATTGCCTCCCGCGAACACAGTACCCACATTCGACCAGTCGTTCAGCAAGCAATGGATGAGGCAAAGGTTGGCTTTTCAGATTTATCGGCCATTGCAGTGACCTATGGTCCTGGGCTTGTAGGCTCCCTCTTGGTAGGGGTTTCAGGAGCGAAGGCTATGGCTTATGCTGCCGGAATCCCGTTGATTGGCATTAATCATTTGGAAGGGCATATTTATGCTAATTTTCTCCATCATCAGGATCTGGAATTTCCATTCCTGGCTCTGTTGGTTTCTGGAGGACATACCCATCTCATTTTNNGTTTTGGGGCACACACGCGATGATGCGGCAGGTGAGGCACTTGATAAAGTAGCCCGGACTTTAGGTTTAGGTTATCCAGGAGGGCCCCAGATTCAAAAAGTGGCTAAGGATGGAGATGCGCAAGCGTTTAAGTTCCCTCGGGCCATGTTAGAAAAAGATAGTTTGGATTTCAGCTTTAGTGGTATGAAATCGGCTGTTTTAAACACCCTAAATTCTGCACGCATGCGGGGTGAAACACTGAACGTTCCCGATCTAGCGGCTTCTTTTCAGCAAGCAGTTGTGGACGTGTTGGTCAGGAAAGCGTTAAGGGCTATTGATCGGACAGGAGCCAAGACATTGTTGCTCGCGGGTGGCGTTGCGGCTAATACTTTACTGCGTGAAACATTAGATAGAGAGTTGTCTGAGCGGAGTGTGCGCTTGGTTT
>PKWS01000109.1 GCA_003132105.1 Desulfosporosinus sp. | reverse complement strand
CCACAAATTCTGCAACTGAAGCACAAAGTTAAAGGTACAAAATGGTCTAGCTGATGTAAATAGTCAGTTTAATTTTAATCTGAAATGCTATAGCAGTGAGGCAGGAAAATGTTTACTGTTATTGAGCTGAAAATAATTGTACATTACACTTGTTTGATAAATATACATTTCATGATATGACTATATCATATTATTAGCAAGGTGTCAAATTTACGACATGCTGATAATGGTCCAAATATGCTCATAATATCTGTGTAATATTGCATGGTTGTATATGCAAGCTTGACCTAACTGATTTACAAATGCCCCGGATAAAGGTATTGGCATAAACATCAATTAGATAAAAATATGCACGCCGACACCGTCAGATAACCAGTGCCAAAAGCGACTCGATTGGTAGATAAATGCTCCTGCGTAAAGGCTGGATAAAGCGGTTAAATCCAAAACGCGTGATGCCATTGCATGCGATTTAGTCTTGGAGCGGAGATATTCGCATATCGGAGGTGGAAAGTTTGCAGTCACTTATTATTCGGCTTTAGCGGTAAACAGCGGCGAAGCTTGGTCAAACAACACGTTCACCATCTCCATCACCATAATCGATATATTATGATATCATTATTAAGCCAAATATTACAAATAGTTACCACTCAGCACGCTAGACGCAGCGCTGCCGTCTTCCGTCTTTTGAAAGGATCACCAATAAGTCGCTCCAGCAATCGCTAGGGAAATCTGCAGATAAGTATAGCTCGCAGTTGATTATTGCCCCACGGGGCACCTTGTAACGGCCGAGGTGGACAGACTTATTGCAGCAACGGTCGGTCGGCGAAGCCCACCCGGTTCGTTGGTCCGCGATGCTGGCGAATGATCGAAAGGTCTGTTTTGTTGGAGGTGTACTGCCGGATTAGCCGTCTATGGCGTCGGGCATTGCGAGCTGTCATACTCGGCGGAGAGCAATATCGAACGACGGGGCATTTGCACTCCTCTCGTTATTGTCGCAGCACGCGGAATCAAGGTATTTCGGTTCACATAAATAGTTCTTCAAATATTATTATAAACCTTATAACGTAACAATAAGTTTTGAGTGGCCCAAAAAGAACTCTTTTTGATAAACCATCTGGTTAAACCCAAACCCCTCCTTCCTGATATCGGTAAAGTCCAGAAAGTCTGTTTTTTACGCAACGACCAGTTAAGGCCCCTCACCGCCTCATAGTTCCGATTTCGGGAAAGACACCTTCGATAACCTGGCCGTATGCTTGCTTTTACAGATTTTTACTCAAATCAGACACTAAGCTAAAGCTCTCCTGGCGAACTCCCCTAGCATGGTTTTGTGTGACAATTTGCCGTGGGAAACGAGAAAAAGTTTAACCAACGCGATCGTTCGCTGTCTTCAACCCTGTCCCCAGAGATTGAATGTCGCAATCCTCCATACATGAAGGCGACGCCACCTTTTCTAAATTGACCTTTCGAGCAATTTAATATATAAATTTAAGAAGTTTATCCAAAATCTGAAAGTCTGGGTCAGGACGCCCAAACCTGTCTAATAATGCTGCACAAAAAGGGCTCACGGTGATTACAGTATCGCGTCTGATAGATGAATTGGGGTACACCAAATCCACCTTTTGGAAGGTCAGCCAACCTGATGAAAGAAATCCGCTATGTGCATCCGGGGTAGTTGGTTCATATATGTTCAGAACAGCCCCTACAACAGCTTCTAGCGCTGGGCTTAGAAAAGCAGTTGTTGTTTCAGAAGCTAATACTCTCGAAGACGCTCGGGAAATAAGAAAGAAATTATGGAACCTAGGCAACGTCGCATTTGTGATGATATTCCTACCATCTCAGGTAAGGATCTACTCTGGCTTCAGCTTTCATTCTGATGATGCACATGATGTACTGATGGATGTAATGTTGTCCGATATGTTTGAAGCCATGAAATCACTCAGTACTTTCCATTCCTCAGAGATAGACTCTGGAAATATTTGGCATACTCACGCCAGGAAGTTAAAAATAGAAAACCGGATTGACCGACATTTATTGCAAAACCTTGAGAAATTAGATGAATATCTTGTCAAAGAAAAACAATTAAATCCCGCTAGCACTCACTCAGTTATCGGCAAATTCATCTATTTCTCCTATTTGAGAGATAGACGTATCTTGTCAGACGAATGGCTGCTTAAAAATGGGATAGAAGCACGCTCCATCTTTGGAAGGACAACAACTTTAGCTGATTTTATGCATTTGTCAGCTTTGCTTGATAGAAGGTTTGAAGGCACCATTTTCCCATTTGTTCCAGATGGATCTATAACTGATGATGTAATATCATTGATCTCAGGTGTTTTTTGGGGAGATGAGCCTCTCGGCCAGTTATCTCTCGACTTCTCCCTGTATGATTTCTCGTACATTCCCATAGAGCTATTGTCATCAATATATGAGCAATTCTTGCATGTTGAGGGCAAGGGAGACAAAGTAGGTGCTTACTATACTCCTGAGCCCTTGGCTGACTACGTTATTTCTGAAATCGACGGATGTAGCCCACTCACCTCCTCTACGAAAGTACTAGATCCTTGTTGTGGCTCTGGCGTCTTCCTCGTGTTGGTGTACAGGAAGCTAATCGAGATGGAACTTGAAAAAGATGGGCGTCAAAAACTAAGCCCTGATATATTGAAAAACATATTGCTCAACAACATATATGGCATCGAGAGAAATGACGAAGCGTGCCTTGTTACACAGTTCAGTCTAATACTGACGCTGCTGTCCTTCTTGGACCCGCCAGATTTACATCAAAATGAAGATTTCAAGTTCCCAGAGTTACTTAATACAAACATTATAAATTGTGATTTCTTCGATGATAAGAGGATCTCGTTTCCCTTTAAGTTTGACTGGGTGATAGGCAACCCTCCTTGGTTTGAGGTTGACGATTTCGAGGAGGAATACCATGTAGTAGGGTGGATTGAACGTAACAAACGCACTTCACCTGTTGCTAGGAACAGAGTATGCGAAGCATTTACCTGGAAAGCAGCTGAATTTCTTTCCGATGATGGAGTTGCAGGACTCATAGTTCACGCAACTTCCCTCACTAATAAGCATTCTCTGAGATATCGGCAATCTTTTTTTAAAAACAACACTGTAGTTAAGATAACAAACTTCTCTAATCTAGCGTACATTCTTTTTGAAAAAAGAGCTGAAGCACCAGCAGTGACCATCTTATATCGTAAGAACACAAGTGATTACAAGCCGGATATTATACATTTTGCTCCTTTTGTTTATAATCAAATTCCGATTCGATCCTTAGGAATTAAGTATAGCTGGATAATAACTGTATACGAAAGTGATATCCAAACTATACCTTATGAAAGAATACATAAAGATCATGCTAACATCTGGAAGTTAGCTCTGTGGGGCAACTACAGAGATCATAAGAACATCGAACGATTGAGAAGAATTTTCAGCTGTAAGCTTTCTGATTTAGTAAAAGAACGGAAATGGTCGTTGACACTTGGGCTTCAGATTCGTCCTTCATTTGCTGATGAAGATTTGGACCATGTACCTGCTTTAGCAGGGCAAAAGATACTAAACACAAAAAAAATAGCCACCTGTAGGTCTCGTTTCATAATTCCTAATCAATGTCTTGAGCAGCTCAAACCCGGCTATGAATACGTACGGAAGGGGCGAAAGAACGGACTTAAGATCATACCTGCCCCCCACCTTGTTATGAACGTGGGGTATGCACGTTATAGTGATGAACCATTCATTGTGCCACATCCACAGATTGCAATTTCGTGTCCTTCCCATGACAAGAGTTATTTACTGGCCCTTTCTCTCTTGCTCAACTCTAGTTTTACAAAATACATTTTATTTTTCAATTGCGCTTCGTGGGGTATTGATAGAAGCATTATTGGGCTAAAAGAAGCAGAAGCTCTAAATATTCCGAGACTCGATGATGATACGGTGCGATTATTGGCAAACGAATATGAGAATATTTACAAGAAAGAACAGGATTGTTTTGGAGAGTGGGATATTCAGGATGAGGTAGACAGTATAGTAGAAGCTCTTTTCGATGTTCCGCCTGCACTGGCAGCGTCAGCAAGAGATTTTGTTAGAGTAAGATTACAGGTTAACAAGGGCAAACTGCCTAAATCAATTATGGCGCCTCCAGATGATAAGCAGCTTGCCGAATATTGCAATACGCTCCTCAATCAACTTAATATCTATGCCGGCATCCCGCACAAAATTGTAATATTTACTTCACGTGACTTTGCTTATTGCGAAATTGAGCCCAGTACTGAATCATCGTACAGTATAAGGTCTGCTTCCGATTCTGTGTTTCAGAAGATTTGGCTTCTTGCCAATAAGAAGTGTTCCCAATGGGTCTATATTCAGAAGTCAGTACGGATTTTTGATGGTGAAAGAGTTACTCTGTTAAAACCAAGGAGAAGCATAGACTGGAACCAAAACCAAGCTTTTTTAGACTCCGACGATGTTATAGCAGAAATTCTAGATCATGCACCACGGGAGGCAGTTTATGCCCAGTGACTGGACAGCCTATTACCATGCATTCAGAAAAGATGCCCATCTTCTCCTGTGGCAGGGCTACATCGCTGCAAGGCCAAGCATTAATGGCGCGCTGCAAGAGCCAGATATCACTGGGTTGATCGCGGACGCTATAGATGAATTTCTGGATTCTCCTGACGCAGACGAACGTTTCGACAGGTACGAAGTGCATGAAGAGAAACCACTATCAACTGAAGGTCGATTAGGAAAAAGGCGACGAAGGACTGACATTTTGATAAAGTCGAACCTACATCGGCCAAGACATAAGTACATCTTTGAGGCGAAAAAAATCGATGGGCTTCCCTCGGTTAGGGGTAGCTATCTTGGCACCGAAGGCATCTTGCGTTTTATCGTCGGAGAATATGGATCAGCGAGTTCAGACGCTGCGATGGTTGGCTATGTCATTAAAAGTACTGTGCGGCAGCTTAAAGGCGTGATAAGAGATGAGCTAGCCAAGCAGCGAAATATGCTTAATTTTATTGGCAATATCAAGAATGAAACAGTCAACGCCGACCTTGAAATCGATGTCACCTGTCATATGCGAACGGAAAAAGATGAAATACGGATTTCACATATAATCCTCGATTGTTGTTGAGGCAGAACTAAATTTCCATAGTTACTCTTTGATCTTTAATCTGATTTTATCACCAGCGGCATCGTGACCCTAAGCACGTGAGTAGGCTCGAAGTCGTGGGTAGTTTTCCGGCCATGGATACTTTGGAATACCGTTCCTGCACATCCGCCTATGCTCCGCCACGCTTGGGGTTTTTGCTTGCCGCCCGCCTTATATCCCTCCGGTGAAATCTGTAGGCTCATGGCGATTCCTCCTGAAACTAATCGCTTTGTTCTTTGAATTGGATTGGGCAGTTACTGCCCCATCTCCAATCTGGTGAAGGCACGAAACGATCCGGAATCCTCCAGATGGAACGCGAGTTCTTCATAGGTGAGACTGCGGTACTGCTTGGGTACGCATGCCCGAAGCACCTGCTCGGCGGTCATCCCTTTGCGCCCCGTCTTCTGACGACGATTACGGATCAAGTCGTTATAGACTCGATCCAGCATCTCCGGGATGGCATCAAGGATCTCTGAAAAGACGCCGAGTTCCTTGCCGATATTGTGGCGGGCTGTGACGGAAAATAGACTCATCTGTCGTGTTAGTTTTTGTCGCATCCGGGCCGCTCCTGTGGTCATAATATCCAATAAATACAGTTAATTACGGCACGAATTATACCACGGACGAGACAAAAACCGAAGCACTTTTTTCTATATTTTTCAATAATACCGGAATCTTACGTTTCCGGACGGAAACTATCTAAGGATCTATCGTATGTTTCGAGAAGAGATGCACCACCTATTATGGGCTGACGCCAGGAAGGGCTTTCTCGTTGACATTAAGGGTGAAAAGGTGTATTAAATCTGCGTAATATTGCGGTGTTATCAGAGGTAGATGATTGAGTACAAACATCAGATTGAAAAAATAACGTTGTGAAAGCCGCTCTTGTCAGTCTGCTGCTGAAGGCGGCTTTTGAGTTTGCTCTGGTCAAAACTGCACAAAAATGACAAGACAATGGTACTGAAACTATCCGGAGGAAATCAGTGAGCGGCAATAATACAGATCTCACTTTCTTTACTAACGACAAAAAACAAACGCTCCTCGATAGGTTTAAGACGACCCTTGCAGACACTAAACTATTTGATGTCCTTGTTGGCTATTTCCGTTCAAGCGGTTTTTATCAATTATACGAATCAATTGAACCCATCGCAAAGACAAGGATCTTGGTAGGCCTTGGACTCGACGAGGAATCATGCCGAGCAATTTATTCTAATAAAAACCAGGGCGTCCTGGATTTTGATTCACACAGCAATACAAAAAAGCATTTTCAGGAAAATTTGTTGCAGGAAATCGAGGAATCAGCTGAAACAGATCATCACCTTGAAATTGGACTCAAAAAGTTTATTGAGTTTCTAAAAGTCGAGTGCGATGACACTGAAAGTAACAAGAAGAACGTCGGGAACGGGAAAAAGCTGGAGATTCGGGCCTTTCCATCTCGCAACATACATGCCAAGGTCTACATTGGTCGTTTTTCACCAGAAGATCGCGATTACGGATTCGTTATCACTGGTTCCAGCAACTTTTCTTACTCAGGATTGGTCGCCAATCGGGAGTTCAACGTTGAGCTGCGCCAGCGGAGAGATGTAGAATATGCGCTGCAGCAGTTTGAGGAGCTTTGGGCCGAATCAGTTGATATTTCAGCTGAGTTTGTCGATACTATTGAAAATAGAACCTGGCTGAATGACCGAATTACCCCTTACGAACTGTATCTGAAGCTTGTTTACGAATACATGCAGGAGGACATCAACCTTCAGGACGAGATTGAAACATTCCTGCCGGACGGTTTCATGGCGCTGCAATACCAGCAGCAAGCCGTCATTCAGGCGCTTAAAAAGCTGGAAGAGTACAACGGCGTCTTTCTGTCCGATGTCGTTGGTCTTGGCAAAACTTTTATCGCAGCTCAGCTTTTGCAGCAGGTCAAGGGGCGCATTCTTGTGATCTGTCCACCGGTACTTAAAAACTACTGGGAGGAAAGCCTGCATGATTTTCGGGTGCCGGCCAGGGTTGAATCACTTGGCAAACTTGATCATGTAGTGCGCTTCGGAATTGATCGTTTTGACTATGTCGTGGTTGACGAAGCACATCGATTCAGAAATGAAAATACCCGGTCGTATGCCGACCTGCTTGACATTTGCCGGGGTAAGAAGGTTGTTCTTGTTACCGCAACGCCACTGAACAACACTATTGATGATATATTCGCCCAACTCAAGCTGTTTCAGGCGCCTAAAAATTCAACCATTCCCGGAATTCCCAATCTGGAAAAATTCTTCCAGGGTCTTAAAAAACGGTTCAAAGATTTGGATCGTAGCGACCCGCAGTATAAGGGCATGATTAAGCAGGTGTCACTGGAGATTCGTGGACGTATCTTGAAACATGTCATGGTACGCCGCACCAGAGCCGACGTATTGACATATTTCAAAGCAGATACAACTAGTCAGGGCCTCACTTTTCCGGAGATGCAAGACCCGCGAAAAATTATCTACCGTTTTGAAGGAGATATCGAGCGCATATTCAACGAGACTGTCCAGCTTCTCCAATCCTTCAGATATTCCCGCTATGTTCCGCTTCTCTACTACGTTGGCAGCAAGGGGTTGTCTGAATTCGAGAAACAGCAGCAGCGTAACGTCGGCGGCTTCATGAAAGGTATCCTGATCAAACGATTGGAGAGCAGTTTCTACGCCTTCCGTAAAAGTGTCCGCCGCTTTATCGAATCCTATGAGCGATTCATTCGAATGTATGAATCAGGCTCAATTTATATCAGCAAAGATATCGATGTCTTTGATCTATTCGATAATGATGACCTGGAGAAGCTTGAGACCTATGTTGATGCTGAAAAAGTTAATAAATATAACTCAGATGACTTCAAAGAAGACTTCATTACGGATCTGCATCACGATGTCGAAACACTGGGGCAGCTCGAAGCACTCTGGCAGACCGTTGACCAAGATCCAAAATTGGTACGATTTGTAGAAAGCCTTAAGTCTGATAAGGACCTGAAAAATAAAAAACTTGTCATCTTTACTGAATCCAAGGAGACCGGTGATTATCTGTTTGAGCACCTGACCGCCGAATTCCCCGGAGAGACCTTCTTTTTTAGCAGTCACGGCGGTAGATCAGGAAAGGAAGGTGTTTCCCACAATCTTGCTCTGGCCCGCGAGTTGATCAAAGCGGCATTTGACCCCAACCATAAGGAGCCGACTAATGGCCTTCGCATACTTATCGCTACTGATGTGCTCGCTGAAGGGGTTATAGATATCAATCACATTCATTGAGTAGAATCTACCATCACCCTTAATATAACGGGGACCAACAAGATCCATTTGATGAATGTTGTTGCAACACAATGCTTCTCTAAAGTACGGGTACTCAACCCCTTTGGGGGAATACTTTATTTTTTTTTACTAGTCCCTCCCGCTTTAGGGTCCGATTTATAGTACTGTCAGAGTGGAGAGGCTGCCCCAACCTATGCAACTCCCACTTAATAGCAGAAACACCAATTTGAGCGTAGGGTGTTGATTCTAAACGATTTCGGGTTGCTATGATAATATTCTTATCTGCTAAACTGAGTTCAGATGGTCTAGTATTTGGCGTTCGTGGTAGATCCTTGTACCAGTCAGTTGCACCAGATTGATACCGATTTAACCACTTAAAAAACCAAAACTTGGAGCGATTAAGGCTCGTATATACTGCCTTGGGTGACTCACCTGCTTGGTGACGCTGGACAGCTTGTTTCCTAAGATCTTCTTCCATATTGGAGTTCTCCTCAAAGTTAATTTAAGGAGGAAATTATATGGCATAAATTATGGCAAACAATGTCTTGACACAAGAGCCTCTTGCAAAAAGGATCTTCGGCGCATTTGTCGCCCGTGAGCACCTCATTTTCTTGGCTAATTTTCAAAAACGAGCATCACAATTAAGTTGTATTAATGTTTGATTGGTGTTTTGACGTTACCCGGACATACTGCTCCCTTTGCATTGGTCAAGTCTTCCGTTCTT
>PKWS01000024.1 GCA_003132105.1 Desulfosporosinus sp. | reverse complement strand
TAGCAAGATCGAGGAGGTCCCGAACGGAGATTTCCGAATGGCCTAAAAACGCTACCATATCGACCTTCGCCCATTCGATTTTTCGCCGAATCGCTTGTACCTGCTCTGGAGAGGTGACCTTTGCTTGAGTAGAAAAGAGGAAAAACGTACTTAACTTATTCAAGATAGGTTCGAGCACGAGGTAGGGCATACATATATTAATCATCCCCATCTCTTCGCCAATCTTAATTTCGAGAGTTACAAGCACAATCATTTCGTTCGGAGCCACAATTTGCGTAAACTGAGGATTTGTTTCCATCGACACAAACTGAGGTTTAAGATCGTAAACTTCTGACCAAGCCTCTTCCGTGAGTTCAATGATTTGGGACAGACGGTGCTCGACAATGGTTCTTTCTATTTCCGTCAACTCCCGGTTCTTTTCCGCACCTTGCCCTTGCCCTCCCAGAAGACGATCCACAACCGTAAAAGCGAGCGTGGGACTGACTTCCATCAAGACTGTCCCCTCCAAGGGATTCAACGAGTAATGACCTAAGACAGTGGGGTTTGGTAGAGAACGAATGAATTCATCATATGTGAGTTGCTCAATTGAAAGGACTTTGCTTTCGATGATCGAATGCAACTGTCCAGAGAAATATGTGGTCAAGCTACGACAATAATTTTCATAAATGTTTTGGAGGGAGTGAATCTGATCCTTGGAAAACTTATTTGGACGTTTAAAATCATACACACGAATCCGCTTTTGGGTCTTGGTTATCTTCATTTCCTCGGCATCGACTTGCCCGTCGGACAGTGCATTCAGCAGAGAATCAATTTCTTCTTGGGACAAGACGTCTCCCATAGAATCCCCCCTCTCAATTTCGATATTCGTTGTTCGTTATTTGTGCCACTAAATACGACCCCGAACCTCGCTCTTACCCATAGGCAAAGGTAACAAATAACACACCTGTAATCTTGTTATCTGCCACTTCATTGAGTTTTTTAAGTAACTCTTCTCTCAATTTTTCACGCGCAGCAAGTGTTTGCACATCGGTAAGGGATTTGTTCGCCAAAACCGTATTGACCCGGTCTTTCAAGAGCGCATCCTCTTCCTTCAAAAGAACCCCTGCTTTGACATCTGTCACTTCAATGGTAATCATCGTCTTTAGAAAAGCCCCTCCTTGCAAATTCACGGTGAATTCGCCGATGGGTAAAAATACTCCCGCTTTTTTCGGTACACTCGCAGTTCCTGTACTTTGTGCTGGAGCTTTAGCGATAACTTTTTGCGCCCCAATTGTCCCCCCAACGCCCAGTCCTACACCCAACAACACTGCAAGAATAATAAAAATGACAGATTTTTTGTTCATATATCTGACTGCTCCTCCACTTTGCAAATCTGGCGACAACGCCGACGAAACTCAGCAATCCGCTCAATGAGAACTTCGATGGGCTCTGACACTACGAATTTATTTCCACCCGTTAAGGTAATGACCGTATCCGGGGTTTCTTCCATCATTTCAATCAAGTCAGGATTTAAGACAAAGATTTTAGAATTTAAGCGAGTAACGTAAATCATAGATTCGTCCTTCCGTTATTTCAATTTTAACTAATCTTGATCTGCTGATGCCAGTGAAGAATCTGACCAGTTTCATCTAATATCTTCTGTTCCTTCTGTGACTCGGCCAACTGAAAGGCCTTGGCCTGTTTCTCCTTAAGACGGCGAAACTTCTCTACCTCACGGTGTGCTTCCAATAACATGCAACGCGCATTCTCCATGACACGTTCTTGTTCCAGCCGTTCTTCTTCACCTTGGCGCAATTCACGTAGTTGCTCTAAAACAAATATCTGCCACATTCCTAACTCTTCGGGGCGGTGTCTACCTGCATCCCGTTGTCCTTCTTGGGCAGTGTTAAAACGTTCTTGTTGAATCGCGCAGATTTTGACTAACGTCTGCCAGTACTGCACTTCTTGGGCAAACACCTGCTGAGCTGCTTCCAAAGCCTGTTCCGCCAGTCGAAGGCTTGCTTCCAAGCGAAACCGAAAGCTTGCCATTGTTTCACCTCCTCACTGAATTAGTCTCCTACGCTGACGTAACGATAGCCTGCAAATGCTTCAGCGTTTCTTCAAATCCAGCGTGTTCATCTACATCTTGCCGTGTGAACGCTAGAATACGGTCCATATGCTGAGTGGCGGCATCAATCTTAGGATTGCTTCCCGGTGTATACGCCCCAATGTCAATTAAATCCTTGGCATCTCGGTAAACTGATATATGTTCTCGTACAATACCGGCCAATTCCTTATGTTCCTGACTGATGACGTCGTTCATCACCCGACTAACGGATTGTAAAATATCGATGGCAGGATAATTATTTTGCATCGCCAGTTCCCGTGTTAAGACGATATGTCCATCTAATATCCCGCGAACCGAATCCGCAATTGGCTCATTGTGATCGTCCCCATCCACTAACACCGTATAGATCCCTGTAATACTTCCAGTCTCCGCCATTCCAGAACGTTCCAAGAGCTTCGGCAATAAAGCAAAGACAGAAGGGGGATATCCCCTAGTTGCTGGAGGTTCACCCACTGTCAGCCCCACCTCCCGCTGGGCCATAGCAAAGCGAGTCACAGAATCCATCATCAAGAGCACATTCTCCCCACGGTCCCGAAAATACTCGGCTATGGCTGTCGCCGTGAAAGCAGCCTTCAAACGCACTAAGGCTGGTTGATCGGAAGTCGCCACAATGATGACAGAGCGTGCTAATCCCTCCGAGCCTAAATCTTTCTCAATAAAATCACGGACCTCCCGCCCTCGCTCTCCGACCAAGGCAATGACGTTGACATCCGCCACAGTGTTTCTGGCCATCATACCCAGCAAGGTGCTCTTGCCCACACCAGAACCCGCAAAAATTCCCATCCGTTGCCCACGACCAATCGTTAGTATCCCATCGATGGCTCTAACTCCGACACTAAGAGTATCTCGGATTCGAGGACGCAATAAGGCGTTAGGTGGTTTGTTTTGCAAAGGGTAGGCTGTTTCTGTCAGAAGCGGGCGCCCATCCATGGGATGTCCCAGTCCATCGAGAATCCGCCCGAGCAGTCC
>PKWS01000005.1 GCA_003132105.1 Desulfosporosinus sp. | reverse complement strand
ATTGAGCACCTGATCAGTGATGGACAGAATCTCATCTTGAGAAAGAACATGAGGAAGTGATTTAGGCCGTTTGGGACGGATAATAACGTACCTGAGAACCTTATTGAAAAAGAGTTCAAACTAGGGGCTTGGGTAAATAGAGCGGGAGTTAGTTCACAGTGGCTTCGATAAGGAGGAAACTGAGCTGAACGGAGTTATCTTTCCAATAATCGAGACGGAAAACTTAATCCTTAAGGAGATTAACCCTGACATTATTAGCTATGCATTTCAGAATCTAAGCGATAACGAGATAATGGATTTCCTTAGGTTTAAAGACCATAAAGAATTAATGATAGAGAAGCAAAGATACATGAAAGGGATTACCACTTGGGATATTTCGTTAAGAAGGTGGCAGGTAGTTGAAAGAACCAGTCGGAAAGTAGTCGGGATATGTGGCTTTCACACTTGGTACATCAATCACTTTAGAGCAGAGGTCGGATATGCTATCACCGACGAAAGCTATAGAAGAAAGGGCCTAATGTCAGAGGCATTTGAGAGAGTGATTGAATTTGGATTCCAAGCAATGAACCTTAATAGAATTGAGGCATTTATTGGTCCAGATAATGTTCCATCATTAGAATTTATTCAGAAATTTGGCTTTATTAAAGAAGGGCGCTTAAGGCAGCACTATTATAAAGATGATCAAGCTATGGACTCTATTGTTTATTCATTATTGAGAGAGGACTATGTTAAGCATTGCCAGCAGAGTACTGTGAATGTCCATTTTAATTAAGAAGGAAAAGGGAGGAACTAAGTGGAATTAGTGTGTTAGAGAAGGGACAAGTTATCCTCCAAAGAAGGACACTTCGACTAATATTTTTGCACAAATGAGGAGAATAAAGTGGAAAACCAAGCATTATTAAAAGAACAACTTCGATTACTAGAAGAACGATTACTAGAACCCAAAGTCCGAAAGTCCGAAAAAGAACTTGAAGTTCTACTTGCAGATGATTTCATAGAATTTGGAAGTTCGGGCCGTATGTATAACAAACAGCAAGTTATTGATGGACTCCTGATTTCGTATACAGTGCAAATGACGATAATGGATTTTGAAGTCAAATTCTTGGCACCAGGTGTTATATTAGCAACTTACCGAGTAATCAAGCTCAACAAACAGGGTCAGGAAATCAATTATTCGTTACGTAGCTCTATATGGAAATTATATGAGGATAGATGGAAAATGGTATTTCATCAAGGAACAATTTCAATGATGCCATGAAGTGCGTTAAACAGAACCCATTTTGAAAGAGAGAGGTAAGAGATGAAGTATTATCAATTACGAAGCGGTCAGATGCTTACTATTCGCGAGGCTCAAAAAGGAGATGCCGCAGTAATTATAGACTACGTAAGTAAAGTAGGTGCAGAGACAGATAATCTAACGTTTGGCGAAGGTGGGTTTGGAATAACCGAAGACAAAGAGGCTTCGATTATTGAAACTATTATGAAATCAAATAATCAGCTTATGCTTTGTGCTTTTATTGATGAGAAATTAGTGGGGTCACTGGGATTTCACGGCGGTTTAAGACAACGAATAAGGCATACAGGAGAGTTTGGAATTACGGTTCTTAAAGAACATTGGGATAAGGGAGTAGGTAGCGAATTGATAAATTATCTGATTGTTTGGGCGAAAGAAACCCGGATAATTAGAAAAATTAATTTAAGGGTTCGAAGTGATAACCATAGTGCTATCAGTTTATATAAAAAATCAGGCTTTGTCTCAGAGGGAACAATTACTCGGGAGTTTTTTATTAACGGAAAGTTTTTTGATGCTATCCATATGGGATTGGAAATTGAGTAAGACACATTTTATGGTTGACCAAAACTAATTGGATTTTTGAGAGGTGATATATATGAGAAAAACACTTAAGATTATTACTGTACTACTGGCCTTGGGAATGATGTGCGTAAGTCTTAGTGCTTGCACTAAAACAAATAAAATTATGCCGGAAGTTGGGACTGAACTATCTAAAGCTTCTGAGATCAAAAACCAGAGTACTGACAACAGTTCCATCGGAGGTGCAGGTCAAGCTGCAATTCCGAAAGAAACTAGCAATTCGCCGTCTCGATCTAGTACCCCGACCCCAAATGTTAAGTCAACTGGAAAGGTTATTGTCATTGACCCTGGTCATGCTAATAGATCAAATCTCGAAATGGAAGCCCATGCCCCTGGTTCGTCTGTAATGAAGATAAAAGACGGAGGTGGAGCTACTGGAATAGATACAAAGACGCCAGAGTATCTAATTAATATGAAGGTTTCCTTACAGCTAAGAGATTTCTTCAAAAAAAGGGATATACAGTCGTAATGACAAAGATAGATAACTCAGTGAGCTTGGGAAATATACAACGAGCTGAAATTGGAAATAATGCGAAGGCAGCACTTGTTTTAAGAATTCATGCAGATTCCTCTGAAAATACTACAGTATCTGGAGCTTCGATGTTAGTTCCCTTACCAGTTAATGAAGGAACTAGTGCAATAATTAATGAAAGTAATCGGTGTGGTCGTATAATACTAAATTCACTTACTAGCGAAGTAGGTATGAAAAACAGAGGACTTGCTCCACATAGTGATATGACAGGCTTTAATTGGTCAAAAGTACCAGTGATACTCGTAGAGATGGGATTCCTGTCAAACCCAGATGAAGATAGGAAGTTAAGTGATGCAAATTATCAGGCTAAACTGGCCAGAGCACTTGCGGACGGCATCGCGGAGGCGGTCAAATGAAGTATAAAGCATTTGTATCGATCGCGATGGGGCTAAACCGCCGCGACCCCTCTTACATGATGTGCTACATGTTGATTTATTTGGAGGTGTAAAATGTTAAGTAGTACTGGATTTGACGGTTGGGCTGGAGAATATGATGAGTCTATCTTAAAGTTGTCTGAGGGATATCCATTCGAGGGCTATTATGATGTACTTTCTTTCGTAAATCGATGTGTAGATTTGTCCAATGGGACTAGGGTTTTAGATATTGGTGTTGGAACAGGTCTGCTCACAAAAGAGCTGTATCGCCAGGGCGCAGAAATCTATGGAATTGATTTTTCACCCAAAATGTTGGAATTGGCTGAGCGTATTATGCCCAACGGCCGATTCTTATGTCATGATTTTGGAAACGGCTTGCCTGTAGAATTTAAACCTATAAAATTCCACTATATAATTTCGTCCTATGCGATCCATCATCTTGATGATGATAAGAAGATAGATTTCATAGTGGGACTTAAAAATAGTTTGGAGAAAAACGGAAAAATCATTATAGCGGACATTGCGTTTCAAACAAAGGTCGAGATGAAACAATGTAGAGAAAATACCAAAGGCTGGGATGAAGAAGAATGCTATATGGTGGCTGATGAGATAACAGAAAAATTGAGGAAGAGAATGCTTAAAGCAACTTATACTCAAATTTCATCATGCGCAGGGGCATTGGAAATTGCAGAAACACTATGATTTTTATATTAGTTCAACGCAATAATGCGAAATGATTAAAAGGAATGAAATATGATCAAAAATATAATTTTCGATTTAGGAAACGTATTATTAAATTTCAAACCGTTAGAGTATTTAAATACAAAAATTTCTGATTTAGAAAAGGTTCAACAAATCTATGAAGAAGTATTCAGAAGTGATGAATGGCTTATGCTTGATAGGGGATCAATTACAGAACAAGAAGCCATAAATAAAATATGCAGTAGAAATACAGAAGATGGTGAATTAATAAAGCTGGTAATGCACAACTGGTATCTATTGCTCACACCAATTAAAGATACCGTCAAAGTTTTAAAAGAACTCAAAGGTTTGAAATATAAAAATTATCTTTTGTCTAATTTCCATTTGTTAGCCTACGAAGATGTTACTAAGAGGTATGATTTTTTTAAATATTTTGATGGTGGTATCGTTTCGTATAAGGAAAAGCTTATGAAACCCGAGAAAGATATTTACAAGAAATTAATTGAAACATTTAAAATTCACCCCAAAGAATCAATTTTCATAGACGATACGGAGGAAAATACCGTGGTAGCCACAAAATTGGGATTCGAATCAATACTATTTACAAATTCTTTAGATTTGAGAAAGAGATTAATTGAATATAAGGTTTTTTCACAATAATAGCGTTCAAATAATGGGGAGGGTACTATGAGATATTTACTTCGTCCATTATCTAGTGATCAGATGCATGTTCTTTATGAATGGAAGTTGAACGAGCCAAACCAAGATTTGTACACATGTCGTCCTGTGGGCGAGTTGCCGACGGAGCACGAGTTTATGGAAAGCCTAGAGAAAAAGATTGCCCGGGAAATCCTACAAATCTATGTAATAGCAGCGGCGCGTGCAATAAGTGAGCCATTGGGAAGAATAACTCTCTTTGATTTTAATCGGAGAAATCATAGTGCCGAAGTTGGATATTATATACCGGCTAAGTTTCGGAGCCAGGGAATAGGTCTTGCTATGATGAGGCTGTTATTAGACAGGGTATTTGGACAAGGAAATGATTTGAACAAGATATATGCTACTACTTCTTCGAATAATGAGGCTTCAATTAAGCTATTAGAAAGAAAAGGATTCAAGATTGATGGTAGGCTTCGAGAGCATTACTGGATTAGGGGGAACAGATACGACCAATTACATTATTCAATGCTCAGGAGTGATTGGGAAAAATAACGGATGTTAACATCTGAAAATTCCATGCTAGGAGTAGAATAAAATGAGACATATCAGAAACTCTGCAAAAGCGATAATTATCAAGGATGAAAAGATCAAAGAGATTATGATGGACT
>PKWS01000003.1 GCA_003132105.1 Desulfosporosinus sp. | reverse complement strand
CAGTGCAGGGTTGTTAAGTACACTAATATGAATAGTATGCAATTTATATGCCAGATGACTTAACATTCTGATTTTTAAAAATACACTGTTAAATTAGCATTCATTGCCTTTGCTCGTATAATATAGTACAATGTATGAAAATCACAATATACCTCTTTCTTCCTTAAGAAAATAACTAAATCATTCCATAAGGAGGATGAACTATGAATACCACTCTTGAAACCACAGAAGACTCAACAATAAGCGTGAAAATGCTTGAACCGTCTTTTTTTTGGTTCCGCGTCGTATGCGAGCGCTGTCACCATACAATATTTTATTTCGGCAAAGAAGATGTGGAACCTGTCTATATCCTTTGTGATAAATGCGCATCCGATGATTAGCAAAACAATGAATTATTATCACAAGTGATACAACAAAAAGGCCAATGTCTCAATGACATTGGCCTTTTTGCGAGTATGGGTAAGTTTGACTAAAACCGCGAAATGTAAATCAGCGGTTAAACGCTCTACAAACCCCATAATCATTTCTGTTCTTTAACATGTCATATTAAATATTATTATCTAGTATGACATGTTAAAGAGTGAGGAGTATTGACATGTCGATTGCAAAAAGTCCGCAATCCCTTATATGTCAAGGGATTGCGGACTTTTATCGAATCTGTCACAAATACATTGTGTCAGATTCGGCAAGAGTTTGAATTAAAAGGATTAGGAAGATTCCGTGAGTTTGAGTTTACATCCTATATCGTATTCTGGCGACAAAGAGCATTCATTAGTATCTAATTTACATTTCGCGGTTTTAGTCGAACTTACCCATACTCATACCTTGCCAGTATCATATGTCTTAAAGGGGCAAGATGCGACAGTGTCCTTCGGCATACTCGATTTTCGCTTATTAAATAATGCGCAAGGATACCTGTTTATCAGTGCACGTACTGGGTCGAACTGGGTACGAATACAGTTGTTTGGTATAGCTGATGATTCCCACCCAGCACTTCTGCAACCAAATGGTTACCCAAATCATCCGGCAGACTTGAGCATTGACCCTAAATAGATTTATTAACTAATCAATAGGTGATTCTGGTGCAGAAACCCCCTGATTTTTCAGTACAAAAGCAGGAATTAACCCCTGATATATCGAATTATACAGTATAAGAAAGATATTCGTAGATATCCTGATATAATCTTCCTATACTGTGATTAGGGGTGATTTTCGCTATGTTTAGAGAGAATACATTGCATAGACAAGAAAAATTATTTAATAACTTGAGTGTTATGGACCCTCGCTATATAAAGAGACTGGAAAAGAGTTGGGCTGGACTGTTTTATAAGCATGTTTTTTGTCAGATCGACGAGAAATTATTTGCGCCTCTTTATTCCAGTGATAATGGACGTCCGAATTTCCCGATCAACATCTTGGTTGCGCTCGAAATTATCAAACATTTAAAAAACTTCGTCGATGAAGTACTTTTTGAGGCGTTTGCCTACGACTTTCAAATTTCCTATGCCTTGGGCCTACGTAATATCGGCGAACGTTATTTTGCACGCAGAACCTTCTATGATTTTCGGGCCAGACTGTATAAGTACACATTAGAACATCCCAAAGAAGGGTGTGTGATCTTTAAACAGTTTGAAACACTCGTCCAACACTTCATTGAATTAGCTCAGCTGGATACCGACGAACAGAGAATGGATTCGACTCAGATTATGTCTAACATCAAGCGGGCTGGGCGACTCGCCTTGGCTTATGATGTTTTACTTCAAGGAATTAAGGCATGCCCCTTGGAAATTCTTAATTCTGAGTTTAAAGAGGTCCTAGATCCTCATTATAAGACAAATCTTCTCTATAAATTGAAAGATACTGAAGTCTCGTCACGCCTAGAAAAGCTCTTGAATTTAGGAGGTGAACTGAGCCAGCTCGTGAAGGACAACTCGGACCTTAAAATGAAGCCAGAACTTCAGGTACTCGAACGCTTTATAAAGGAACAAACGGTTTATGATGACGAACGCAAAGTGTGGCTAGCCAAAAAGAACAAAGACATCGCTGCGAGTTCCCTTCAATCCGCCTTTGACACAGAGGCAACGTTTCGGAAAAAGGCGGGCAAGAGTCACGTCGGCTATGTGGTCAATCTCGCTGAGACTTGCGCTGACGATAACCCAGTTCAACTTGTGACGGATTACTGCGTGGAACCCAATAGTACGAGTGATGTCGAAATGGGCAAAAATAGTCTTCCGAAACTTCAAGAAAAAAGTCAAGTTAAGGATGTTTACGTGGACGGTGGGTATTATAGTAGCAATCTCGTGAAACAAGCCGAAAAACTCGAAATTCAACTTCATTATACGGATATGACGGGGCGAAATATGTCATCGAATAAACTGCCTTACAATGCCTTTAACATTGAACGATTCGAAACAATTTTGAGCTGTCCGAAATTGCAGGAGCCCTTGCGGAGTGACTTTAACTCGCTGAGTGGCATCTTGAGTGCTCACTTTGACATAAACATCTGTACTCAATGTCCCTTAAAGGCTCAATGCCCGATTAAGTTCCAAAAAAAAGATACTGTCTTGCGCGTCAGCCAGAAAAGCCTCATGGCTGAAAATACTCGCGTAATCCTCATGGATAAGAAAGATCGAAACGAGAACGGTAGTAAACGTGCCGCTATCGAAGGAACCAATTCCGCCTTGAAACGGGCGCATGGAGCTGGGAAACTTAGAGTTCGAGGTTTAGTACGTTGTAGTTTGGTCATGGGCTTGAAAACAATCGCTCACAACTTCCATCAGATCGTT
This sequence comes from Desulfosporosinus sp., assembly GCA_003132105.1. Lineage (GTDB taxonomy): Bacteria > Bacillota > Desulfitobacteriia > Desulfitobacteriales > Desulfitobacteriaceae > Desulfosporosinus. The sequence continues at coordinate 4,376 of PKWS01000003.1, read as the reverse complement.
CGTTTCTTCCAGGGAGATACTCGTCAAAAATACAGAAAAAATGCAAACATACACCAAGGGATACTTGCGACCATTTAGAGGAAATAACGGGTTAGATCGAAGGAACACCTCCCCACATGACGTTAAAATCATCATTATCTACTAATATTCCTGATATTCCGGACATCCGCGAAACACAGCATCCATAAGATGGCAAAAATCGTTTGGTAAAGCCGTTAGGAAAAAAATAGGCTGATTTTTTTAGCCTTTCAGCACTGGAATCATAGGTACTCTTACTATAATCAAAAAGTGAAGTTATTAGGGCGACTTAATAAGACTCCCTAAAAGGATTGTGAAATCTCCTTTTAGGGAGTTAATCTATTTACTATAGTTTTAACAGGTTATTTTTGAGTCTGTCCTATTTTTATGAGGTAAAGAAGTTACAAATATTGATAAATAAGTTTTGCCGCCACCAGTAAAGACATTGTGATAAAGATCGGCTTGACCAGTTCTGGTCCACGTTTAATGGCAAGCTTCGTACCAAAGTAGGACCCTAAAATCATGAATAGTGCCATGGGGATGCCATAGGACAAGAGAATCTTTCCATTCCAAGCAAAGATGAGAAGAGAGGCAAAATTGCTTGTAAAGTTTAATACTTTAGAATTTGCTGATGCAACGACGAAGTCAAACCCGAAGAGAGCAATAAAAGAAAAGATGAGAAAAGATCCAGTTCCTGGACCGAAAAATCCGTCATAAAACCCTAAGGCTAGGGCAAACAAACACCCAATAAGAATATTGCAAGCATCCAGTCCCTTGAAATTATTTTTCATCCCTAAGGATTTATGAACCATCGTATAGATTCCAACCAATAGAATTAAGACTAGAACAGCTTTACTTAAAAAAGCGGAGCTAACTCTGAGGACGGTCCAAGCTCCAAGGAATGCTCCAATTAAAGTAAAGGGGATTTGCCATCGTACCAGCGAAAAGTGCACTTTACCTGAGCGGGCAAATGTTATGGAACTATTTAGAGAGGCCAAGGAGGCTGCAAATTTATTGGTTCCCAGGGCAAGATGGGGGGGCACTCCGACCATCAATAAGGCGGGTAGACTAATGAGTCCTCCGCCTCCGGCGATAGCGTCGACGGCTGCAGCTAAAAAACCGCAGGCGCAGATAATAAAAAAATTAAGCACAATGTAGATACCTCACTTATAACGACTTGCTATATTGGGTGTTTTTGCACAACCCCCTATAGGGGGGGTGTAAGAGACTTCACTATCTCTACCTCAAATTGTTGTATCTATATGACACACACTTCTAGACGTTGGCATGTAGATAATGCAGTTTACCGGTTAGAACGTTCCTGCTCCAGGTAATTATATATTGTATATCTGGAAACTCCTAGAAAAGCAGCTACCTTGTCGGTAGCTCCTTTTATTAGAAAGACTCCTCTTTGGTCTAATTCACCCACAATCCGCATTTTATGATCTTTTCGCAGAGAACCCATAGGTGTTTCAGTTGAGGTGACAACTTGCTCGATTAACGTATTCAGAATTTCGGTTACATCGGAAGCAAAGAATTCATTATGGTTACCTTCCGGTTCTGATTCAGTTCCGAAGACCGTAATTTGTTCTAAATATTTCTTAAAATTAATTGACTCAGTAATATCAAGGTTTATGCAGAAACATCCGATGATTTTCCCCTCTTCATCCCTAATATACAAGGTAGAAGATTTTAATACTTTTCCATCTTTGGTTATCGTTTTATAACCAATTAAATCCGAACTATTTTCCCCATCAAGACGAATGTTTTTTAGAACTATATTGGTTATGGGTGCTCCGGTAGTGCGATTTGTCACATTACCGGCAACATATGCTAATGAACATTCCAGAGTACTTAAATCATGAATTACCACTTCACAATTTTCACCCAACATTTTTTGGATCCCATCGGCTACATTTATCAAATCTTTAATATTTGAACGATCATTAAATTTTTTTCTCATATTGCTCCTTCTTGTAACTTGCTAAATTAGCATTTTTATTGATAATAACAATTTGAAAGGAAAAAATCAAATTACATTGTAAATTTATTAAAATATTTTAATAAAAAAAAGGTTTTATACAAAATATATAGAATATAAATTTGAGGTGGACATTTTACTTTATATACATTTCTCATTTTGAATGCATAAAGCTTTATGTCTCATTGGAAGGGAGGTGTCAAAAAAATGAAAAGCATTATTAGTACTAAAGATGCACCCAGTGCAATTGGACCGTATTCACAGGGAATACAAGTGGGGTCTTTCTTATTCGTTTCAGGACAATTACCAATTGATCCAGCTAGTGGACAAATTGTTGAAGGTGGGATTAAGTCACAAGTCAATCAGTGTCTAAAGAATGTACAAGGAATAATTGAGGCAGCTGGTTCGGGGTTGGAAAATGTAGTCAAAACTACTGTGTTCCTTAAAGACATGAACGAATTTACCCAAATGAATGAAGTATATGGACAGTTTTTTTCAGATTATCCTTCTAGATCAGCAGTAGAAGTTTCACGACTACCGAAAGACGCACAGGTGGAAGTCGAGGCTATTGTTTATCTGGGGTAAGTTTAAATTAAGCTTATGAAATGTTTAAGAAATGAGAGGGGAATAATTATGAATCTTGCTAAATTTCCACGGAGAAGATACACCCAGGGAAAAACTCCATTAGAGTTCTTGCCTAACTTTAGTAAAGCACTCGGTGGACCTAATATCTATATCAAAAGGGATGATCTGTTGGGTCTTACTGCGGGTGGTAATAAAACTAGAAAGTTGGAGTTCCTGGTAGCAGACGCTATTGCTCAAGGAGCCGATACGTTAATTACCTGTGGCGCGGTTCAGTCCAATCATTGTCGACTGACGTTGGCGGCCGCCGTAAAGGAAGGGTTAAAGTGTAGGCTTATATTAGAAGAGAGAGTGAAGGACAGTTATAGTCCAGAGGCGAGTGGTAATAACTTTCTTTTTAGATTACTGGGAGTAGAAAAAATTAAAGTAGTTCCTTTAGATTCGAATTTTGTGGACTTGATGCAGGAAGTTAAAGATGAGTTAGCGGCTGAAGGAAGAAAAGGATATATCATTCCTGGAGGCGGATCCAATGTAATTGGTGCGACAGGATATGTCGCTTGTGCTCAAGAAATATTGGAACAAACCTTCGATATGGGACTGAATCTTGATTATGTCGTAACTACAAGTGGCAGTGGTGGAACCCATGGCGGATTATTAGTAGGATTACTTGGCAATAACAGTAACATTCCTATAATTGGAGTGAGTGTTAGGGCTAACAAAGAAAAGCAAGAAAAGATGATCTTTGATCTTGCGCAGAGAACTGCGGATCATGTGGGGTTCAATAGTAAAATCCCTCGGGAGGCAGTTAACGTAATTGACGGCTATGTAGGTGCTGGTTACTCTGTGCCTACAGACGAAATGGTTGAGGCAGTACAGCTTCTAGCAAGAACTGAAGGGATATTACTAGATCCTGTTTATACCGGCAAGGCTATGTCTGGACTCATCGGATTGATCAGAAAAGGTCATTTCAAAAAAGAAGACAATGTATTGTTTATCCATACCGGTGGATCCCCAGCTTTGTATGCCTATCTTCCAACTATTCTGGCTGAATAACCATATATTATATTAATGTTAGTCTAGTCAAATTATTGAAGGAGAAGCATGCGGACACAGCTATCTGGTGATGAATAGAAAAGCAAGTACTTACCAGAAAAGTTACGTAGTTTGCATGCTTCTTGTATTCTACCTAACTTTGTACCCTTATCCTCAACAAATTGTTGATCTACTAATATTACAATTTACTATACCTGAGACAAGTAATGAAAGAACATGAACTTACTGCAATTTTAAGATTACTTTTAAGATAGGAGTTAGTATTATGACGGGAAATGATGCATGGGTAGTTAAGACAGGTCTAGCACAAATGTTAAAAGGTGGCGTCATTATGGATGTGACGACTCCTGAACAAGCGATTATGGCAGAAGGGGCTGGAGCTTGTGCCGTGATGGCCTTAGAGCGTGTTCCTTCAGATATTCGGGCTGAAGGTGGGGTGGCGCGGATGGCAGATCCTACAATTATTCAAAGTATAATGGCAGTCGTATCTATTCCTGTCATGGCTAAAGCAAGAATTGGGCATTTCGTCGAAGCTCAAATCCTAGAAGCGTTGGGTGCAGATTATATTGATGAGTCTGAAGTATTAACCCCTGCAGATGAGGCTTTTCATATAGATAAGCATAATTTTAAAGTCCCTTTTGTTTGTGGTTGTCGCAATCTTGGCGAGGCCTTGCGTAGAATCGGCGAAGGGGCTGCCATGATTCGTACGAAGGGGGAACCCGGAACAGGTAATGTCGTCGAG
>PKWS01000220.1 GCA_003132105.1 Desulfosporosinus sp. | reverse complement strand
TTGAGGGAATTATGACGGCAGATCCTCGGATTGTGGAAGATGCACGGACAATTGACACCGTCACTTATCATGAAATATGTCAAATGGCCTATCAAGGAGCCAAGGTCATTCATCCACGAGCTGTAGAAATTGCCATGCAGCGAAACATTCCGCTCAGAATCAAATCGACCTTTTCAGATGCACCGGGGACATTGGTTACTAACATGAATCCAGATCGAGGAATAGGAACAGATATTACCTCAGACCGTATTATTACGGGAATTGCTCATACGCCAAATGTCACGCAAATTCAGGTTTTAACAGAGAATGCTCAAAATCAACAGCTTACAGACAAAAGGATATTTAAGGCGATGGCACTTGCCGATATTAGCGTAGACTTCATCAGCGTACAACCGGAAGCTGTGCTCTATACCGTTCGAGATGAGGTTGCGTCTAAAGCGGTTAAAATCTTAATAAATATGGGCTTTGAACCACGAGTAGTTCCAAGTTGTGCTAAAGTTTCTATTGTAGGTGCAGGAATTGCTGGTGTCCCTGGTGTAATGGCCAATATGGTAGAAGCACTTTCCGATGCAGGTGTGACTATTCTGCAGTCAGCTGATTCACACACTACAATATGGGTGCTAGTGCATAAGGAAGACATGGTGACGGCAGTCCAAACTTTACACAAAAAGTTTCGTTTAGATGTTTAATATAAGTGAAACTATCGAGCAGAAAGGGATGAGTTGGATGACTTTTGGAAGAATTTTAACAGCCATGGTAACTCCCATGAATGAGGCATTGGAGGTGGATTATGAAGAAGCCAAACGCTTAGCTCTGTACTTAACCGTCCATGGCTCTGATGGTGTTGTGGTTTGTGGAACGACAGGAGAATCTCCGACTGTAACCGATGAAGAGAAAGTAAAGCTTTTTAGAGCAGTAAAGGAAGCATTAGGGAAAAAAACGGTAATTGCCGGGGTCGGGTCGTATTCTACGGTGGCAAGTATAGCCCTCGCACGCAAGGCTGAGACAGCCGGGGTTGATGGATTGCTGGTAGTGGTACCCTATTACAATAAACCGTCCCAAGAAGGAATGTTTCAGCACTTTAAAGCCATTGCTCAGGTGACTTCTTTACCCTTGATGCTATATAACATACCGAGTAGGACTTCCGTTAATTTACTACCTGAGACAGTGAAAAGGTTATCTGAAATTCCAAACATTGTNNTCAGGTCAGTGAGCTTAAAAGGATGTTGCCAACTGAGTTTGAGGTTTACAGCGGAGATGATTCTATGACCTTGCCAATGTTGGCGTTAGGATGTAGTGGAATCGTCAGTGTTGCGGCCCATGTCATTGGGAACGAAATGAAAGAAATGGTGGATGCATGGTTTGATGGTGATACTGCCAAGGCAACAAAGTGGCATCTCGATCTTTTCCCAATCTTCAAAGGCATTTTTGTAACGTCAAATCCGGTCCCCATTAAAGTCCTGCTGAATATGATTGGAATTAAAGCTGGCGGAGTACGTCTCCCTTTAGTTAAGGCGACGCCGGTGGAAATGAAGTTTTTAAAAGATCTAATCGTTGAATTTAAAAAGGTGCACGTAAGTTCTAATAACGGGACGAGAGAAATAACAGAATTGAAAGTGGCCTCTGGAAATGCCAGCGATATAATCGTCTAAAGAGATCCAGTAAGAAAAACGCTGATAGAGATAATGAACGCTTGCGTAGGCGGTAGTTCATTATCTCTGCGGCCTATGCCTCTAAAAAAATTAAAGTCATCACTCAATTGAGTGATGACTTTAATGATGCCTGAATTATTTACTCTTTGTCTCGAAAAAAGCACACTCTGCCTCACGGCCCATTAAGCTGGATGTAACACTTAGTGTCTCAAGCTGACACTGTCCCTCCTCGTTATGAGTACATTGGTCGGCAGAACAAACAACATTGGTTGTCATGATTTTAACCACCTTTCTAGACAATCTTGATGTTATAGTTTCTGAACCTCAAATTTTATACATTTATCAATATTGGATTAGTAATATATATCATCGATGAAACTTGCCAGTCGGCAGTTCGCGCGGTATAATAAAGTATCTATATTGTGCGGCTAGTTTCATAAGATGTTTTTCGAAATAACGACGGATACATGCGTCTTTGTGTTCGTATTCAATTTCGCGTCTTTTTGTTGCCTTTATTTTGGCGTCGAGAGAAACTCTTAAGCTTTTTAGACACAATGCAAGAGATAAAATAAATACAGGAGGTAGATTTTATTGCCTAAAGAGCATAAACTACAAATTATTCCCTTGGGCGGACTTGGAGAAATTGGCAAAAATATGACAGTGATCCGCTATGATAATCAAATGGTGCTTGTTGATGCCGGGTTAGCTTTTCCAGATGAAGAAATGCTCGGAATCGATATTGTGATACCAGACTACACCTATTTAATTGAAAACAAAGAAATGCTCCTTGGTATATTGCTTACGCACGGACATGAAGATCATATCGGAGCATTGCCTTATTTGTTGAAAGATTTGGATGTGCCTATTTTTGGTACGCGTTTGACCTTGGCTATTATTCAGTCCAAGATGAAAGAGAACAACTTAAATAGTATTAAGGCTACGGTTGTTCAACCGCGTGATATTATTAAGCTTGGGGTTTTCCGAATAGAATTTATTCGAGTCAACCACAGTATTCCGGATGCAGTATCAATTGCCATTCATTCGCCTTTAGGGACTATTGTTGTTACGGGGGATTTTAAACTAGATCATACACCAGTATCTGGGGAGATCCTTGACATACAAAAATTTTCTGAACTGGGTGATAAAGGGGTTTTATGCCTCTTGTCCGACAGTACGAATGTGGAAAGAACTGGGTTCACCCCGTCTGAAAGGTCAGTTGGACAAATGATTGATGAAGCTTTTCGTGAAGCTAAGGATCGTGTAATTCTTGCTAGTTTTGCTTCAAATGTTTATCGACTCCAACAGGCTATAACTGCTGCGGTTAAGACGAACCGCAAGGTGGCGGTTGTGGGACGAAGCATGGTCAATATTGTTGGGATTGCTGAAGAGCTGGGGTATCTGGATATTCCGGAGGGAACCCTTATTGATATCGATGAGATCGTCAGCTTACCGGGAAATCAAGCCTGTATTCTGACCACGGGGAGTCAGGGTGAGCCAATGTCCGCACTAACCCGCATGGCAAACCATGATCACCGTCATGTCGCGATTAAACCTGGTGACACTGTGATCATTTCAGCAAGTCCAATTCCAGGTAATGAAAAGTCAGTGGCTAAAACAGTGGACCAATTATTTAAGCTGGGGGCCAATGTTATCTATGAATCGACGGATGGAATGCACGTATCAGGTCACGCCAGTCAGGAAGAACAAAAATTGATGCTAAGCATGGTCCGACCACAATACTTTATGCCAGTTCACGGAGAGTATCGCATGTTGATCAAACATGCTCAATTAGCGGAAGAACTCGGGATTCCCCGTGAGAATATATTTATTACGGAAAACGGGGGGATCGTTGAGTTCACTCATCACGGTGCATCTATGGGTGGAAAAGTTACCGCTGGTAAAGTTTTAATTGATGGGTTAGGTGTTGGAGATGTCGGAAACATTGTATTACGGGATCGAAAACAGCTCTCTCAAGACGGTATTCTGATCGTAGTCATGACTATAAGCCGTTCAACCGGGGCGATTGTTTCAGGACCTGATGTAGTGACACGTGGGTTTGTTTATGTCCGTGAGTCAGAGTCTATGTTAGACGAGGCCAAACAAAAAGTCAGGCAAACGATGGCACGTTGTCGAGAGAATAGGGTTACGGAATGGGCCGTGTTAAAAAACCAAATTCGAGATGCTTTAAGTAAACAATTTTACGAAAAGACTCGTCGTCGTCCTATGATTTTACCAATTATCCAAGAAGTAGAATAGTATAGCTCATAAACGCTCCAATTTTGTTGGAGCGTTTTTCTTGCACTAGTCGTCTACTTGACACAAACACTTGTGACATGTTAGTTGACAACGCACATTGAAAATGGTACTATAACTGAGCGTCACGAAGACGCACAGAGGTTGAACTGGTGAGGGGTTAAACTCCCAAACTAATCAATCCAGACAAAGCAAATTAGTCGTTGACAACACAAGTTGAAAATGCTAAGATGTAGATCTGGCCCAAATGGGTCCGTTGTCTTTGGTCACCTCCCGCCATCTCGGCATCTAGCCATCCATGGCGCTGTCCTAACCTCGAACGTCCTGTTCGAGTCCATCAGGGTCAAGACCAATGTTGATCTTTCAGCGGTAAGAATTAATGGGGTTAAATATAATGCCCAGGACTTGGAAAGTAAACTTTTTG
>PKWS01000268.1 GCA_003132105.1 Desulfosporosinus sp. | reverse complement strand
CCAAGTTTTCTTTATACTTTGAGGCTAAGTAATACTAGCGTACGTGACGAGCACCAAGGTACTTGCTCGCATAATAGCTTTCACTAAGACTTGAAGTGCGAACGCCACTATTGGACGCATGAACAAAATTTCCACCGCCGATATAAATGCCGACATGGGACGCGCCTGAAGCATATGTTGTAAAGAATACCAAGTCACCTGCTTGCAATTGAGCTCGGTTTACAGACGAACCCACGCTAAATTGCTCAGCAGCAGTTCTTGGCAAAGAAATGCCTGATCCCTTAAATACGTACTGGGTATAACCCGAACAATCAAACCCACTGCGGTTGGTTCCTCCAAAGGCGTAGGGAACGCCGGCTAAACTACGNNGGTTTTGTTTTGCTTTTAGCAGGTTGCGTTTTTTGAGCAGCAACAATGACTGAATCACTGGGAGTTGGACTTGACTTGGAATCAGTTTTAACTGTCACCTTGTCGATCACAGGAGTCGAGACCCATTGCATCTGTTTACGAACTGCTTCTGTATAGGTTCTGGAGGGCACAATGGATAAAGCGGTAAGCACTGGCTTCATCGAAGAACGAGTGGCTGTTGTAGCTGTAGCCGTTTGACTTGAAGCTGATGCCGTAAGGCCACTCGCTAAAAGTATACTAGCCAAAGTTGCGCTTCCCAACCACATCCTCGTAGATGAGGGAATCACCAAAAAATTGTCCACCTTTCTTAGCTTACGAGGTTAGTTGCCGGATTCGGGCAGGAAGGTGTTTGCCCTACACGTGAAAAACCACGTGATTCACCCCAAAATAATCCCCCGTTCCAAGTACATCAAGTTTGGATTAAGCTTCTGTCTGTTATATCTATATTCTCGACAAACTTGAAATGTCCTGCATTCTTCTGAAAGAAATATATTCCTGCGACTACTCACTGAAAAAGAACCATAATACATTATATTTTCTTTAAAAGTATTGACACCTTTATTCTAATGGATTAACATCAACATCAATAGCAGGACATAATAAGATTAAACACAATGAAGGGAAGTCCTAAGTTCATGTTGTATAGAGAGCTGACGGTTGGTGAAAGTCAGTCTAACATGCTTAAGGATTCCATCCTGGAGTGGCCAATGAAGAATTGTGACGGGTTCCGCCCGATAAAGCGGATATGAGTTGGCAGGATCCGGATGGATTCGGCAACATGGGTGGCAACGCGGGAATAACCTCTCGTCCCTTTATTGGGATGGGGGGCTTTGTTTTTTTTCAACGTCAATCTTAGCAATTTCATGCTATTAGAAAAATAGAAGGAGGCCTTTTAAAATGGCGAGAGTTTATAATTTTTCTGCAGGTCCAGCTGTATTGCCAGAAGAGGTGCTTAAAGAAGCAGCAGCGGAAATGTTGGACTACAAAGGGTCGGGTATGTCAGTCATGGAGATGAGTCATCGTTCCAAAGCTTTTGAAGGAATTATTGGGGATGCAGAAAAAGATTTGAGAGAACTCATGAATATTCCTGACAATTACAAGGTACTGTTTCTTCAAGGTGGGGCATCACTACAGTTTGCAATGATCCCAATGAACTTAATGAAAAATAAAGTAGCAGATCACATTAACACAGGACAATGGGCGAAAAAGGCAATCTCTGAAGGTAAACTATACGGAAAGATTAATGTCATAGCCTCTTCCGAAGATAAGACGTTCACCTATATTCCAGACCTAAAGGGCTTAAAAATTTCTGATGATGCTGATTATGTTTATATCTGTCATAACAATACAATCTATGGGACTAAATTTAACGAATTGCCAGATANNCGGGGAAAAAATACTTGTCGCTGATATGTCGTCGGATATACTGTCTGAACCCGTAGATGTCACGAAATATGGACTTATTTTTGCTGGCGTTCAAAAAAACATAGGTCCTGCAGGTGTGGTTGTCGTCATAATTCGTGAAGATTTAATTACGGATGAAGTATTACCCGGTACTCCAACAATGTTGAAATACAAAACCCATGCAGATAACAAGTCACTCTATAACACCCCTCCGGCCTATGGTATTTATATCTGCGGTAAAGTTTTCAAGTGGGTACAAAAACTAGGTGGCCTAGAAGCAATGAAGAAAATCAATGAAGAAAAGGCCGCTCTATTATATGATTACCTTGATTCAAGCAATATGTTTAGAGGAACAGTAGTAAAGAAAGATCGTTCGTTGATGAACGTACCTTTTGTAACAGATTCAGATGAATTAGATGCACAATTTATAAAGGAAGCTAAAGCAGCTGGATTTGAGAACTTGAAGGGTCACAGATCGGTGGGTGGTATGAGAGCAAGTATCTACAATGCCATGCCGACCGAAGGAGTTAAATCTTTAGTAAAATTTATGAAGAAATTTGAAGCAGACAACAAATAAAAGCGAATAGCAAAAATAGGAGTGGTTGTAATAATGTTTAAGATAAACTGTTTAAATCCGATATCAAATGTGGGAATGGATCTTTTGACTGATAACTATGAAAGAGTTGATAGTTTCACTGAAGCTACAGCACTCCTCGTAAGAAGTGCAAG
>PKWS01000064.1:276-2946 GCA_003132105.1 Desulfosporosinus sp. | reverse complement strand
TCTGAGCGATGACGGACAATCCTATTTTCTTCAGTTGAGCCAAAAACTCTGCCTGCGTGAGCTCCACCCGAAAACCTGGTACCGCACCGAGTTTATCAATGGTCCCTCCCGTATGTCCAAGCCCTCTCCCGGACATTTTTGCGACAGGCACGCCACAGGCCGCAACCATCGGTCCGAGGAGCAAGGTTGTTTTGTCTCCCACCCCTCCGGTACTGTGTTTATCCACAAATCGTCCCCCAAGGGAGGAAAGATCCAGTTGATCCCCACTTTGGGCCATTGCCAGCGTGAGTTCGGCCGTTTCTTCGAGTGACATCCCACGAAAATAGACAGCCATGGCCCAGGCTGACATTTGATAATCCGGAGTATCTCCCTGTACATAGCTATTAATGATAAAGTGGATTTCCGCCTTAGAAAGGGGTTCCCCATCTCGTTTCTTTTCAATCAGGTCGACCATACGCATATGAAATCACTCTTTCCTTTTTTTAGAGCACCTTTACTAGCGCCTGAACAAAGTTCACAAATTGCTTTTCAATTCGTCCTGCCGTTTCCATGACCTCCACATGACTGAGTTTTTGCCCCAAGATACCTGCGGCCATATTTGTCACACAGGAGATGCCCAGAACCTTCATTCCTCCATGGTTAGCTACAATCACTTCTGGTACGGTACTCATGCCAACCATATCAGCGCCAATCGTACGCATATATCGAATTTCGGCAGGGGTTTCATAGTTGGGGCCGCATACGGCCACATAAATCCCTTCCTGAGGATTAATCCCCAATTCTTTAGCGATTCCTAAGGCCTTTTGTCGCCATTCCAAATTATAGCCTTCGCTTAGGTCCGGAAAACGCGGGCCCAAATTTGATAGATTCGCCCCTCGCAGTGGATTATCCCCCATCAAGTTAAGATGATCCTTAATGAGAACCAAGTTACCCGAGCTAAAAGCAGAATTTATCCCCCCGGCTGCATTCGTGACAATGAGACCGGTCACTCCTAGGACTTGCATAACTCGAATTGGGAAGGTTACTTCCTGCATCGTGTACCCTTCGTAAAAGTGAAACCGCCCTTGCATGACCACGACCGATCGGCCTTGGACTTTACCGAAAACTAATTGTCCAGCATGCCCTTCCACCGTGGAAATTGGGAAATGTGGAATGTCTTTATAGGGAATCACCACTTTCTCCTCGACAAGATTGGCAAACCCTCCTAACCCTGAACCCAAAATAACACCAAGTTCTGGCAACACTGTGACACGCTCCACAAGATAGCTACGCGCTTCCGCCAGTTTAACACTATATTCCTTATCCAAAATCATCGATTCATCCTCCTTCAATTTCCGTCAAAAAGCTTTTCCCCTTAGCTATCGGCTCGGTCTCAAGGTACTCAGCCACTGTTGTCCCTATATCCGCGAAGGTGGACCTAACTCCCAGGTTAACGCCTTTTTTCAAAGTTGGCCCGCAAACAAGTAAAGGAACATATTCCCGGGTATGATCCGTCCCATGCAGAGTAGGATCACATCCATGATCAGCCGTAATTATGAGCATATCTTCTGAGCGCAGAGCAGCACAGATTTCCGGTAAACGTTCATCAAACTCCTCTAAAGCCCGCGCATATCCTTCAACATCATTACGGTGTCCATACAACATATCGAAGTCCACAAGGTTGGTCATGATCAGTCCAGATTTTACCTTGGTCATGTATTCTAAAGTCTTTTTAACACCCTCCATGTTCCCCTTTGTGGTCTCAAAATCGGTTATTCCTCTTCCTGCATAAATATCATGGATTTTCCCCACAGCGCAGACCTCAAGACCTCGTTCCTGAACATATTCCATTAAAATTTTATTCGGTGGTTCAATCGCAAAGTCATGCCGATTTGGGGTTCGATAAAATTGTCCGGGTTCACCGAGAAATGGCCTCGCAATGACTCGTCCAACTTCCATCTCACCTGTCAGCATTTCCCGTGCAATCTGGCATATCTGCATCAATTCCGCCAGTGGAATAACCCCTTCATGGGTTGCCACTTGGAACACGGAATCAGCCGAAGTATAGACAATGGGCTTCCCTGTCCGTACATGTTCTTCTCCGAGACGCTGAATAATCTCTGTGCCAGAGGCTACTTCATTGCCTATTACCCTACGCCCAATTGCTAATTCATAACGTTCAATAAACTCTTTGGGAAAACCACGGGGAAAGGTCGGAAGCGCTCTCTCCAAAATTACCCCGGCCATCTCCCAATGTCCACTTGTTGTATCCTTACCGGGAGTACGTTCTGCCATTTTACCAAAACTACTCTCTGGGTTAGGATTCGACGGAACTCCGGTAATCGAGTCAATATTCCCCAGGCCGAGTTTTTCAAGATGAGGGAGATGGAGTCCCCCCTGCAGACGGGCGATGTTACCCAAAGTGTGGCTCCCCACGTCTCCATATTTTTCTGCATCAGGCATTTCTCCTATGCCAACACTATCTAATACAATGATAATAACTCTCCGTGGCATGTTTCCCTTTCACTCCTTATCCTTAACCGCTCGTGGATGCGACTTCCTAAAGACGTCTAACAAGCGCTTCCGTGTCAGATGTGTATAAATTTGCGTTGTCGAGATATCCGCATGTCCCAGCATTTCCTGAACTGAACGCAGGTCGGCCCCATGATCTAGAAGATGTGTTGCAAAACT
>PKWS01000064.1:0-151 GCA_003132105.1 Desulfosporosinus sp. | reverse complement strand
CCTAAAGGGATAATCCGTTCCTTATTTCCCTTGCCAAGGCAACGAACATATCCGACGCTTAACGATACATCGGCCAAACGTAACCCGATCAATTCAGAAACACGGAGACCGCTACTATAAAGAACCTCCAGCATCGCTAAATCTCGTAGGG
>PKWS01000191.1 GCA_003132105.1 Desulfosporosinus sp. | reverse complement strand
AACTGGTTTTGTTCAAGCTCTTGCTTAGAAGACAGCTGAGCCTTGGACACGGCCAGGGTAGTTGCGCCATCTGTCCGTTTACCCTCCAACTTCTGGAGTGCTCTTGAAGCCTGCTCTAGCTCATTTCTCGCCTTGGATAAAATAGCGTCATCCAAACTCCGAGCGGGCCTCGGGTGGTGGGCCGAGCCACAGACTGGGCAAGATTCTCCCTCCACCAGATTTTCAACGAGTAACCCCGCAAGATTTTCTTGCTCAAGTCCCTTTACCTCAGCCGTTATTTGAGTGACAAAAGCTGTGGCTTCCTGGATTGCCACGGGAATTCCGCCCTGTTCCTTCTCTACGCTTTCCACTTCCGCTTGTGATTTTTGGCGATCCAGCGAGATTATTCGCAAGCGTTCTTGTTCCTCGATCCCCTCCCGCTCGCCCCGCTCTATATTGACGATCCTATGACGGAAACGCTCCAGTTCCTGAGCCCTGCCACTCAGTATTTCCTCTTGAATTGGTGGATTTTCTTGCCTCCTGATCCGTGCCTCTTTCAGCTGTTCCACGGAGTGCTGAACGATTTGGACCTCAGCCACGGAGGTCTGCAAATCTAATTGCCGTTCTTCCATTTCAGACGTATTCTTCTCACTATCTCTTTGCAAGCCGTCCACTTGTTTGGATACTATCTCGTATGCCTCTAAAGCTTGGGCCGACGTATTCACTCGATTCCGCTGCACAGGGTCTACTGTAATTTGAGTTAGATGGGTTTTCACGTCTTGCTGTTGTTTCTGGGCTTCTGCTTTTCTATCTATAGCGACTTGGATCTTTTGTTCCAAGTCCTCTCGAGTTCGACTAAGCTTTCCGTATTTGAGACGTGTCTCGGTCAACCGTTCGAGGCGCGCTTGAATATCCCCCTCTAAACTTTTGGCTTGTTCAAGTTGTTCCAACCGCCGCAGATAGCGGGGCTCAGCCTCTATTCTTTCAAAATTACCCTGAGACCACTTCCCCTCAGCGGTTTCCTTTTCGAGCCTAGCCACACTAAGTGTCCGGTCTACGTCTTCAACAAGACCTTGCGCCCCCTTGAATTTTGCTTCAGAGAAGATGATTTCTTCAAGTATCGGTCGAATTGTCTCCGCACGTTTAGCTAGGCTTAAGCGTTCTGCCATTCTATCGATATTGGCCTGGGAAGCTGTCAACTGAGTTTTCTTTTCTTGCATTTGGTGTGACTGTTCCTGAAGGGCCCATATTTCCTTGGCGTCATCATATTGTTGTTTTAAGCTTTTTAACTCCTTGGTAATCTCATTAGCCGTTGCGATAGAAGCATGCAGGTCCACTTCAGCTGTTTTGACCCGTTCTGCCGAAGCATCCCCCAAGCCCTGTTGCCGTTGCTCTACACCGTTTAAGTGATAGTCTGTATTTCTGAGTTGTTCTGTTAATCGAGCAGAGAGTTCCCTTCCGTAGGCTTCCAGGGAAAACAACCGCTCCAGCATCAGTCGTCGATCTTTGGGTTTTATGGTGAGAAACTCTGCAAATTTCCCTTGGGGAAGAACGACTGCTCGTGTAAAGTCTTCCACGGTTAGACCTAATATGTCCTCCATCTTCTGTGTCATCTCATCGGCCTTTGATGCCAAAACAGTTTCTTTTCCATCCACTATTTCTACAAGGCGACACGTGGAAGCTTTGACCGTTCTATCCCCAGAGCGACGGTAAGCTCGTTCCGCACGATAAGTTATCCATTTACTCCCCGTAGCTAAGGAAAAACTATATTCCACGGTAAGCTGGTCTTCCGCATGATTAAGAATCCCTTGCGTATTGTTTGACGCTCGTTCAACCGTACCGTAAAGCGCGAGCGTTATAGCATCAAGTATCGTGGATTTTCCGCTTCCTGTAGAACCAAATATACCGAACACACCTGTTTCACACAGTTTAGCAAAATCGATCTCCTGAACTTCCCTAAAGCTGTTTAAGCCAGCGATTCTTAAGAAAATTGGTCTCATGCCGTCTCAGCCTCCTCACCCACGACCATTTGGCGTTGGGAATCACTGTTAGGGTCAGAGTAGTCGAGTTCATCGGTGCTATTTTCTACAGAAATAGCGCCTTTGGTGTCCGGATCAATTAAGGTCAAGAACAAAGAGACTAATTCTGGCTCCGGCTCAGCTCCACCAGTTCTGTCCTGATAAAACTTTCGAAAAAGCTCATCAATAGGCAACTTTGAGCGAGCCTCCGCCACGATCTGTTCGGTTTCTGGGAAAACGGGACGTATATTGATAAGGCGTTCCCGCTGACGGCGTAGGGTGTGAATATCTTGGGAATTAAGCGCACTAGTCACAAAGACCTCTAAATCAATCCAAGCGTTGAGATCCTTCCCTTCGTCTATCCAACGTTGCACTTGAGCGAACCCCTCTTTGGCTTGCCATTTAACTAAGGGATAGCCGGCACTCAGAAAGATTTCCCGAGTCGTTACCGGTTGCCCTGGAAATCCCTCGACAAGGATCACGGATTTGGCATACCCTGTTTCGGAAAAGCTATAGGCGAGTGGCGAACCTGAGTAACGTGTGGGAACGATTGCTCCTTTGACAGCCTGCGCACGGTGTAAATGCCCAAGGGCAACATATTGGGCGCCGGACGGCATCGCCTCCGCCTCAACAGTCGGAGCGCTTCCCAGTTCGATCGGGCGCTCTGACTCAGATTGCATTCCTCCACGCACATAGAGATGGCTTATCCCGAGGTTGACCGCATCCGCGCGAAAGTGCTTGCCAAACGATGAGAATAATTGCTGTACTCGCTTTGAGTATTCCTGGCGAAGGATTTCTTCATCTAAACTTTCGCTTAATACCTCGTTTAGTCGAGACTCGGAAGGATAGGGAAGCATGGCAATAATGGCTGGATCCGGGCAACTGGGAATATGCAATTCCGCCCACCCAAGGCCGGCTGCAACCCTTACGACCCTCCCTTGATTCGGCTTTGCCAAGAGACTAGGCATTAATATATCTTTAGGAAGACCATACAACGTGATCCCGTGCCTGACCACAAGAGGGCTTGCCGCACAAAGACGCTCGGGGTTATCATGATTGCCTGCAATAGCCACTACGGCACGCCTTCCCTCAGCAGACAAACGATTCAGTGCATCATAAAAAAGTTCTTCTGCGACGGCCGGGGGATTAACGGTATCAAAGACGTCCCCAGCTATTAAGACAAGATCGACCGCTTCATCTTCCGCAATCGTGCAAAGCTCATCAATAAACTTTACTTGTTCTTCAATTCGGCTTCGCCCCTCAAGCATCCGACCAAGGTGCCAATCTGATGTATGTAAGATTCGCATGGGCCACTCAACCCCTTTCACAAAGTATCTTCTAATGTTCTCATTATAGAGCATGTCCTAGACAAAAAGCTTTTTCTTATCTTGTATTCAATGGAAATTGTGAAGAAGCGGTAAACTTCTACCAAACAGCTTTAGGTGGAGAAAGCCAAATAATGCATTTTAGCGACGCTCCGCCTAATCCAGCGTTTCCAGTACCTGATCATGTTAAGAATCTCGTTCTACATGCCGAATTAAGAAAAAATGGTCATGTCATACGTTTTTCAGACACTTTTCCTAATGCACCCTCCAATACCGGTAACAATATTTCTTTCTCATTAGAATTTGCTACAAAAGAAAAAACAAAAGCAATGTTTGAGGTATTATCTGAAGGTGGCATCATTGAAATGGAGCTCCAAGAAACTTTCTTTAGCCCATTATACAGTAAATTTGCAGATAAATTCGGTGTGATGTGGCAACTTTCTTGTAAGGCTCAATAAATCTAAAGAGGTTCATCAATTAAAGATCAGCTTGTACATGTCGAAACTGGCAAGCCAGGCGCCTCTGAGAAAAAAGGATTATTCTCAGGGGCGCCTGGCTTGCCAGACTTTATGGGAAATCAAAGTTAACTCTACCCATCATATAAAGTAAACCAAGTATCTCACGGTAGCGACCATATACTTAAAACGTATTGGAATTTCGCATTGCAAGAAATATACTATGTTCAGATAAGGAAAACATAACTGGAGGTGTAAACTTGGATGTTGAAATTAAATTAGATCCGAACTTCAAAACCCCAAAGCTTGTCATATATACCAGTGAAATCACCGACCACATATCAGAACTTGTAAGGCAGCTGTCTAATGATTCATCCAAATTGATACTTGGCTCCAAGAATGGAGAAATATTTTTGATCAACCCTAATGATATCCTCAGCATTTTCACAGAAAACCAGAAAATACTTGCAAGATGTATACATGGTTCCTATAAACTAAAGAATCGTTTGTATGAGCTTGAGGAGAATCCACCCAATGAATTCTTTATACGAATTTCCAATTCCGAAATTGTCAATTTTAGTAAGGTATCCAGTCTCGATATGAGCATAACTGGCACGATTACCTTAAAATTTATCAACGGAGATAAAACCTTTGTCTCAAGACGTTACGTGGAAAAAATTAAAAAATTTTTAGGAGCATGAGGTGGAAAAAATGACATTAAAAAAAGCATTACTAAGAGGAA
>PKWS01000208.1 GCA_003132105.1 Desulfosporosinus sp. | reverse complement strand
GAAGGTCAGCAACGCCTGACTATGAATGAAATCCTACGAGTGATTGCAGAAGAAGATATTGAGAAATATAAAGGGGTAGCAGAAGAGTTATTGGCAGAAAACGACTCAGTAACCCTTATATCCGCTGCGTTAAAAATCATAACTAAGGAACCTGACACTGTCGAAGTCCGTTTGACGGAAGCTGCGCCCATGCGGGGAAGAAGTATGGGGAATAATGTTAGACCTCAGCAAGGGAATTATAACCGAGACAGCTATGGACAAAAGACAGACACTTGGGCCCGACGGAAAGGCACTGATGTTCGTGGAGGCGCTGCCGGAGCACAACGGGGTAGAGATAATAAGAGAAACGGATAAGGGAAACTTACTATTATGAAGTTGCAAACTTCATAATAGCTTAGCTGAACTTATCTAGGGACTTAGCGCCACTTGGACTACCCATTTAAGCAGGGAAGTCTTAGTGGCGCTTAGTCATCGGATAAAGAGTAAGCTCGAGGAAAAGGTGATAGTGTTCACCTATTGATGGAAAAAGAGCTTAAAGAAATGCTCGGGCTCATTAAGTTCAAGAAAATAGTCCAACCGTCTCATGGATATCTGCATATAAAAATCCCCTCCGCTTTCACGGAATGGCGGAGGGGATTTTTATATGCAAAAACTGCTCAGAAAGAACTTTTCGGGAGGTGCCGAAGGATAAATGCAGTAACGTGTCGAATTCTTAATCCAATAAGGTGTTCAATGAGAGTGGAGGATAACTATGATTTATGAAGTGTGTGTACTTGTGGGCACGATCATTTTAGGTATGTTAGGCATTGAATTGATGCTTTGGGTACATTCGGCCCGCAAACTCACGGATGAGGCCAAGCAAACGATCAAGGCTATTAATACTCACCTGCCGAGTGTGCTTGACGATGTGCAAGCCGTGACCGCTATTGTCAGACAAACCGCTGAGCAGATGGGCGGCACAGCAAATGAGGTTGCTGTTAGTCTTGAGGAGCTGAGAAGGAATCCTTTGCACTTTGTTACAGTCTTTTTGATGACGGCGAAACAAGTGCTCGAGCTGTGGAATGACATTCGTGGCCGGAAAAAGGAAGCCCCTGACCGCTAAAGAGGCGGTAGCGACTCTTCTGTTAGTGGATCTTTGGCAATATTAATGGGAATATAGCCAGATTTTTTAGTTTTTAGGGATTCTTGAATAAAGGTTTGGAGGTCTTCGGCTAATTCCTTTCCTTTATCTACCAGATCTGTGCCCTGTTGTTTCAACGCTCCAGCATGATGGGACGTGATGTCCTCGACGTGCTCGATGGCGTCTTCGGCTTTTTTATAAATAGCTAGACGTAATTCTTTCCCGCTCTTTGGTGCAAACACTAGGCCGACTATGGCCCCAGCAAGGCCTCCAACGAAGGCCGCCACGGCGACAGTACCGAGGTTAGTAGTATGTTGAGCTTTGTGCATTCCTAACATAAGATCATTCCTTTCTTAATAAACGTACTTGATCTATTTTATCCGATATTGCCAACAAAACGTCTCAGACGTCCAATGTCCCAAAAATAAAGTGAACCTCTAAAAGAGTGCCCCAACGAATACATGATTTTGAAACATTATACGGTAACGTTTATTGAGGAGGTTATAATGAGTTTCCGCTAAGAGTAGTTCATGCACTGCAAGATCTACGTACTCCGGTGCTGCGTAATCAAAGCGGTTCCAGGCATATTGTATCTTGTCTCTCGCTTCTTCAATTTCCGCAATTAAGCATTCCCCCTCACTGAGCTGTGGTCCTTCCGGGGGAGAAATAGATAATAAGAATTTTTTGACTAACGTCTTCATTGAAATTAATTTCACCTCACTTAATGCGTATGGCAATACAAAAAACAAAACTAACTATCTTTGTTTAGTCTGTTTAAAATATATGTACACTTTTGTTTGGATATGACCAATGAAGTTCAATAAATAGAGCATATAAGCGCTTGCTGTTATAAAAATCACCTCAATTGGGAAAGACTAGTAATAGTCTAAACTTAAGAGGTGATTTATATTTTATTACCACACCGACTATGTCGGAAATCCTTGGTGATATTCCTGAGTGGGATGATGTGCTTGTTTCTGTGGCAAGCCAGTTTCTTTCCTGCTCTGGGACAAGGAAGCGATAATGCATCCGAGAATCCAATTAATGGGACAGTTAAAATCGTGGTCCAGCGAGGGGAAACCCTTTGGGGCATAGCCCAAAGCCATAACATTACGGTGGATGAAATTGTAAAGCTTAACAAGGTGAAAAGCCCTGACAATATTAGAGAAGGAGAATCCTTATGGGTTCCGAACAGAGTGGTGGAGGAAAAACCTGAAAAAATTAAAGATATTAGTGTGTCAGATAACATAGTCAATCCGTCGTGGTGGGTAAATGCTTTACACAGACCCATTGTCCAGCAGGAACCAAAAATTATAACCTACGAAATCTTCGTAAACCAAGAAACGCCAGATCCCCCCATAGTAAATCCGCTCCCTGATGATATAGACACCGTTCGGAAACTATCAGAGCCACAAACGGCCTCGCTAGGGGCAAAAAGTCAGATCCTCTCTCGCGGTTTGGGACGTTTGGTCTCTAAAGAGGAAGTGGAAATATTGACCCGTGTCATCAATGGTGAAGCGAGAGGCGAAAA
>PKWS01000375.1 GCA_003132105.1 Desulfosporosinus sp. | reverse complement strand
TTTCATGCTATTAAAATCAATGGATTCTTTAATTTACTACCTCGATTCGTATTCCCGCGGCTGCCGCATACCCAATACAATTTTCGGCGTGTTTCAAAAAAGTGCAATTTCACCTTACAGTTTACAGCGTAAACTAAAAACGGCACACTTAAATAAGGGTGCTATTGCACCGGAGGTGGAAAGTAACTTCCGGAGGACATCCTATTCCATATCTTGTACAGATTATCCTTGAGATTTTTCTCAAATTCTTCGATGGACTGGTGATCAACTCCGGCTGCTCCATGCTTTGCTTTGACCCGTTGGTAGGCTTCCCAGACCACATTTTTGGAGATTTCAAACGACTTTGTCTTGTCCATACAGTTCCTCCCGTGTTTGGTTGACTGATTTTCAAAACTGGATAACACAGCACCTTCACTCCACTCTCATTACAAGAGCTTCATCACTACTACAAGCTGTTCCGCCCCTATACTTCGCATCGGTACTCTCACCCTTGTGGATCTGCCACTTGGATTTCTCCCTTAGCATCGAAGTCGTAGGTTCCCACGTTCCCTATAAGAGCCTGTGCTATGTTCACGCCACCTTCGTGCCAGTCATCATCTGGACAGTAAACAGGTGTCCTCCAGACTTATCCCAGGTTAACGACTCCCCCCCTAGTTTTGATGACGTTCCTACGCTTTCGACAGGTTATCAGCGGTTCATCTGTATTCGTCTCTATAGCACTTACCTGACGAGGTCTTGCCTCGCCTTTTCCTTAACGCTCACTACCATGGCTTTTGTCCACAGCAGCTTAAGGTGGTTTGGCAAAACGGCGGCATTGGCATGCCCATATTATTGGGGTCAGCCCAGTGAATAGTCGGGTCGACTGCCAATGGATGGGGTTCGATTAGGTTGTGATTAAATCTTTTGAACTTGTACTTGTAGCATATGCTACAAGTTTATTTTTATTTCATGTCAAATTAAATTAAAAATGAAAGTCAGTATAATACAGAACGAAAGGAGGGACACTCTAAGGAGGTACACTCTTATAAACTTTTGATTTGAGTTTTCGGAAAATAATCTTTAGAGGGAGGTTTAGTTATGGCGTTACAAATTGCAATGGTTCTTTTGCCTTTTGCCGTATTATTAATTGGCTTCTTAGTCTTTAAAATGAGCGCTTTAAAACTTAGCATCTACACTTGGATACTGGAAATAATCATTGTTTTTATTCTCTATCGTATGAGCCCAGCAAAGATAATCCAGGCTTCTATATGGGGAAACATTAGCATTTGGAGTGGTTTTCTTGTACTTTATACGGGTCAAATTTTTGGTCAATCATTTCGTAGTACCGGCCTACTCCAAACACTTCTTATTACATTAGGTAAGCTTTTACCAACAAAAGCGGGTAAAGCAATCACGCTTAGTACCGTAGTTGGAGGCTATGTTGGAGCATTTAACGGCTTTGCAACGTACCCGATCACTATCCCAGGTTTAGTTGAGTTAGGGATCAGTGGAGCACGTGCCGCAGTAGGCTACTTAGTCTATTTTTCGTGGAGCATTGCGTTTGTTAGTTTATTCATAGCCGCTACTATTGCTAGTTCTGCAAGTGGATTGCCTGTAGCAGAAATAGCCCATGTCATGGGATTATTAACTATTGCAGCAGTCCCGGTTTCCGTGATTGGTTTTTTTGAAATACTAGGATTTGAATTAAAAATTAAAGAAAACGCTATCCTTGCAATACTTGTATGCATCGGAAATATTGCGGGAATTGTTTTGTTTACACAAATTTTTCCTAGTTATTATGTTCTGACGCTTATTGCCTCATCAACCTTCTGTTTGTTATTGCTATACTTTTATAGAACAAGATTGCCAAAAGATGCTTTCCAAGGCTCTGCCGATACGTCAACAGCGATTGAAAGGGGTAATGTCTACAAAGCCTTTGCTCCTCTGGTAGTAGGTGCTGTTATCGTTGTTTTATGGTCTACTCCAATTATTGCTCCTATTGTAAACAATTTTGTTTTCTCTGTTAATTTGTGGGGATATGCGCCTACCAAAATAAACTTTTTCACTTCTCCTGGTTTTTATATTTTGGTTACGGCCTTTACTTGCTATATTTTCGCTACGAAGAAATCAAACGTATGGAACGATATTAAGGTAGCTTCCAAAAGAAGTTCAGATTCTCTTTTAACACTCCTTGTTGGTGGAGCAATGGTCTATTTAATGGTTGATACAGGTCAGATTGCCCTGCTTGCTAGAAGCTTAACACAATGGGGTGCGAATGTTTATTCAATACTTCTATCAGGAGTTTCATTCCTTGCAGGGATGGCTTTCGGGCAAGGAATACCTGCTGACTTTATGCTGTCTAAAATGCAAGTCAGTGCAGCTAAATTATTGAACGTTCCACTGGTGGTCTTAGTAGGGATCGCGGCGCTTGTTACAATGGGACCAGCTAATCCCCTGAAACCTTCCCTTCTTCGCTATACATCTTCACTCGCCAATATCAAAGGGAAGGATGGAGAAATGTTTAGAATGGCAATACCATGGCAGGTTCTCCAATTGATCGTAATTGCGATTTGTTCTGTTTTGCTTGTTTCAAGTATGAAATAAAAAATAATTTGGAGGAATAAAAAATGGCTTACAAGGATTTCCGTGAGTTCTTAGATGCACTAAAAAGGGAAGGAGATTTGATTGAAGTAAGTCGGGCGGTAGACCTGGATTCGGAAATTGGTAAAGCATTAAAACAGGTATATGTCAAAAAAGGTCCTGCTGTCGTGTTTACGAACACTGGCAAACCCCACCCACTCGTTGCAGGTATATATGGAACTAGATCAAAAGCATTACTGGCATTTCAAGCTACTGAGGAAAATATTCTTAAAAAGGTTTTGCACGGGCTTGATAAGCCTATTCCACCAACAATAACGGCTAATGCGCTCTGCCAAGAAGTTATCCTTCTAGATGATAAGATCAATATCGATGATTTTCCTGTACCAACTTATAGTCCAAATGATGGGGGACCATTCATAACGCCTGGTATTACTGTCTCAAAAGATCCTGTTACTGGTATTCCTGATATTGGGCATTATCGATATCAGGTTATGGGGAAAAATATCCTGTCATTTTTAGCACAACCATTTCATAGGTTTGGTAAAAATCTCAACAAAGCGAAAGAAATGGGAAGAGACCATTTTGAAGGGGCTATTGTAATCGGAGTTGATCCTGTATTGGCTTATACTTGCCAGGTTCAAGTTACTGATGAAACTAACGATTGGAATGTGGCGGGGGGATTAAGGGGAGAACCTGTCGAATTAGTAAAGTGTGTAACTGTTGATGTCGAAGTACCGTCCACAGCAGAAGTAGTAATAGAATTTGTCGTTGATTTCAATACGAAAGTAATGGAAGGACCTTTGGGAGAATATACAGGTTACTATACACCTGCTTCGGAAAAACCAATAGCAAGAATTACCGCGATTACACATAGAAAGAATCCCTATTTTCAAGGATTACTTACAGGTAAACCCGTGACAGAAAATCATATTTTGAAGCAAATCCCTTTTGAGGCTTCGTTTTTGAAAAAGATGAAAGAGCAATTTCCGACGATACAAGAAATTGCGGTTCCACCATCTGGAGGTGTTTCCTTTTATACCGTTATTTCCATGAAGCCTAGATATGGCGGAGAAGCCAGACAAGTAATTTTAGCAGCGATGTCTAGTAATATCAGACCTAAATGGGTGATTGTAGTAGACCCTGATATTGACGTTCATGATTCAACTGAAGTAGAATGGGCATTATCTTTTAGAGTTCAACCTGCTAAAGATGTCATCATTGTAGACAAGATTCCTTCTGGTCCCCTTGATCCGTCAGTTGAAGAAAATTCTACACTGGGCAATCGTAAAATGTCAGCAATTGGTATTGACGCCACTCGTCCATTTGGGGAGGATTTTCCAGTCGTTGCAGATGTACCTGGATGGAGAGAATATGACTTCCCGGAGCTTAAAAGAAATAAATAATTATCCAAGGGGTGTTACGACTGAGAATTATTGTTGGAATAAGTGGTTGCATCTGGGGCGATTTATGGGGTCACGATTCACTTAGAAAACATGCTTTCTCTATCGCGGATGGGTGCTGTTATAGCACCCCCGGTTCCCTCTTATTACAACTGCCCACAAACAATCAATGAGATCGTAAATCAAACGGTTGGTAGGGTAATAGATCAATTTTCTCTTGAACAGAATCTGGTAAAAAGGTGGAAGGATGAATAAGTTATCCAATGACGTTCCTAGCTGGCGAGAATACCATTTCCCTGAGATTAATTAATGTAACTTATTAGTAACACAGGCTTAGGGGGTGAGCGGCAGTGAAACGATATGCTAATTTTGAAAAGATAAGGTTTATAACTCTTACCAAATGGGTTGTGGCTCTGGGCTTACCTATTATCTGTTTTTTGCCAGTTGGTCTCAAAGATAAAAAAGAGGCATACTTGCCGAAAAATTAACTGACTCTATTCTATAGGGTCTTTTTTGTTATACTTAATACATCAAGTTAGGAGAGTGGTGCTATGGGGAGAACTTATTTTACTGAAGAACAGCAGAGCGAATTACAGAAGAACCCATACATCCAAAATGTAAGCCCAAAATCAATTACCTATACAAAAGAGTTTAAAGAAAAATTTGAAGCTTAGGCAAAAAACGACAA
>PKWS01000163.1:1476-7199 GCA_003132105.1 Desulfosporosinus sp. | reverse complement strand
GGTACCCATGCAACGTGAAAAGGAACGTTTTCCGCGTAGAGGTAATCGCTGACTATCCGGAGTTTTTCCATGGATTCGAGCAAAGCGTAATTCATGACGGAAACATCTTCGAATCGGATAAGGGCAGGTTTTCCAGCCTCTGGGCGCGCATGTCTGGTCGTTTTATCCCGATTATAGTAAAAGGCTAAGGTTTTGGCCTTTATATCCCAATCTACCTTTAAGTTAAAGAGTTTATGAAAATCGAACATGCTGAGATAAACAACGTCCCCGGAGATTAGGCTTTTTTTCTTGAGAGGATATACTTGGCCATTGTTCTGGTAAACGTTTTCCTTTAAATCGATGGTTTGAGTGATATTCCCTAATTCCAAGATGAGGTTGTTATCTTTTAAAATATGTTTGCCGCCTAGCTTAGAAATAATTTCGGTAATGGGCAGGTAGTATCTGTTTGCCTCATAGTAAACTGGCAATGTTAAACTGAGGTTCTTATTTTCAAATTTTAGCTTAATGTTGTCTTTCGGAAGCGCCAACACACTGAATTGGCTGTAATCTTCTACTCGGCTGTCTACAACATTGCCATCGGATGCTGCTACGGTTTTCGGGTTGACTTTTTTTGTAATACCTCTGGCAATTGCTATACCACCCACGATTAATCCGAGGATCATCAGAACTGCGGTTAGCCTTTTCTTCATGTGCTTAATTCCTCCAGAGTTCTAAACTTTTCATTCAGGCTGGTGCGGATAACATTGGTGTTTACCTTCCAGATGAACCTGCCATTCTACTTGTAATATATCCAAGTTCCGAGTATGTAAGCTGGTAGGTTTTGTGTCTCTATTCCTTCGTATAATAAGCTGAATTCCTGGGCAAAGTAGCAATTACTCTTCTAGATATTAGCTCTCATCGGAAACGGTTGGTCCTTTCTTTTTTATGTTTGGGTTACGCGAATTGTACTAAGGCCAATCGATTAAGGAATTAATGTCTGAGGACAGGATCATCTCACTTGCGAGTTGGATATTGGAACGGGGAGTTTAAAGAACCTGTCGAAGTTGGTGGTATTTCAGTGGCAGTTTCCGCCACTTGCCCTTGGAATTCAGTCATCTGACCCCAATACCGTTTCGGCATCAGAGTCATACGACACCGTGGGTTATTTCTACCTTCAATAGCAATCGTTTTATAGAATTGCTTCCATAATCGACGGTACTCAACTTCAGTACTATCAACTTCTGGCAACGTTAACTCATCGACAAACATCAGCTCCGCTTTTTGCGACCGGTAAATTAAGGCCATACTGTGGGTTTTATCATAAATCATAAACGCTTCGTTACGGAATCGGTCGCAAAAATGCAGTGATAGAAGGGGCAACACAAAGTTTTTGGGTTCTATCACCGCCACAAGTACCTCGCCATAAACGGAAAAACGAACAAAGCCCTTGAACTTATGGCTTTCTGACGTTAAGTGGTGAACTGCTTTTTGGAGAGAATTTACCGTATCATCCGTGAGCATCGTCATAACCTTGCGCCCAACCTTAAACCCCAAACGCAGGAAATGAACGATTAATAATTCTTTGTGGGGAGCACACGTTAGAAAACCGAGCTTAACCAGCTCCTGTGCTTGGGACGAAATCTTCAAAGGAATCGAGTTATAAACCCTTTCCGCCTTATGTTCGTCCGTCTCAATCCATTTTGCCGTATCAAAAAGGCTCTGCTCTACACCTGGGGGCCGAATAACGCTGGGGATCTCCTTTTGCTCGTAGCTTTCAAAAACGCAACACATCAGTCCTTCAAAACTGCTATCATAAGCGTAGATTAAATCTGTCCTGTCAGGCATTGCTGCACATCCTCTCGCGTAATGAAAGGCTCATTAAATAGTGACAGCTGTTCAGGATAATCAGAGGTAATAAGCTTATTTTGATCGGCCATAAGCGCTCTAATGGCTCCATCTGATGTTATTTTTAAACCCTCCATGATTTTCCCCTTACAGGTAATAAAATACTGCGCGCGTTTCAGGACAATACCCAACTTTTTGAGTCCAGAGAAATCAATCGGGCTGCTTCTCCTAGCTGTAATAATACGCTTGGCACTGGTCACGCCGATTCCGGGCACTCGTAAAAGCATCTCATACGGCGCTTTATTAATCTCAAGAGGAAACTTGTCCAAATGGTTGAGTGCCCAATTACATTTGGGATCAACCTGTAAATTAAAATTGGGATTTTGTTCATCCAGCAGTTCTTTTGCTTCAAAGCCGTAAAACCGTAAAAGCCAGTCGGCCTGATAAAGCCGATGCTCACGCAGGAGAGGTGGTTTAATATCTATAGAAGGCAGCAAGGAATGCTCAGCCACTGGCATATAGGCAGAGAAAAAGACCCTCTTAAGATGGTATTTTCTATAAAGCCCTTCAGTTAGGGTTAATATTGTATGGTCTGTGTCGGGCGTCGCCCCCACAATAAGCTGTGTGCTTTGTCCTGCCGGTACAAATTTGGAAGCATGACGAAATTTTACAAGATCAGTACTGTTTTCTAGGATCTTAGAACTAATCAGTCCCATCGGACGCAGAATGGATTCCTTCGTCTTGTCTGGGGCTAAGAGCTTAAGACTCTCGTCAGAAGGTAGCTCAATGTTTATACTCATCCGGTCGGCCAAAAGTCCCAAGCGGGTAATGAACTCACTATCTGCTCCTGGGATGGCCTTGACATGAATGTAACCGTTAAAGTGGTAAACGTTACGCAGTAACTCAAGAGCCTTAATCATTTGCTCAATCGTATTGTTTGGATTTTTAATTACTCCGGAACTAAGGAATAATCCCTCTATGTAGTTGCGTCGATAAAAGTTGATTGTAAGCTCAGCAAGTTCTATGGGCGTAAACCCCACTCTTACAATATCGTTTGATACACGATTGACACAGTATTTGCANNTCAAAGACGCAGACATTAGTCATCAGTACTTTTAGTAACGAGATGCACCGCCCATCTGCCGAAAAGCTATGACATATCCCAGCTTTTGCAGCGCTACCTATACTGCCTAGCTTGCCACTTCGATCTACCCCGCTGGAGGTGCAAGCCACATCATATTTAGCAGAGTCTGACAAGATCGTCAATTTATCATAAATATCCATGTTCAACACCCCTAACTTCGTACCTATTAAACACTATAATATGAAACATATGTTCTTGTCAAAGAGAAAAAAGGCAAACACTTGTAAGCTCACAAAAACTTAAATTATTTTTTCCTTGCCGAGAGAATCCATATTTAAAAAGCTATGGGTAAGGCGGGAGGGCTTGCAACCAATCGACGATACCGGAAAAAAGGATTGAAAATAATGAAAGAAGTAACAGCTGCAATCATCTTAAAGGATCACAGAGTACTAATTGCCCAAAGGGCACCTGGCGAGAATTTAGCAGGCAAATGGGAGTTCCCAGGTGGCAAAACTGAAACTAGAGAGACACCACAGGAATGCCTGAAACGTGAAATTAGAGAAGAGTTGGAGGTTGATATAGAAGTCTCAGATTTCTTTGGTGAAAGCATCTATGCGTATCATAGCGGAACCATCAAACTGATGGCTTTCTGGTGCCAGTGGATTTCGGGTGAATTCACTTTGAAAGTACACAGCAACTTGGCGTGGGTTAGTTGCCATGAGTTGGATTTATATGAATTTGCGCCTGCAGACATTCCACTTGTGGAAAAACTGAAATCAATTCTGAGCTAGAGGTGTAGCATGTCTGGAATCATATATGGGTTGGGACGTGGTGAAATAAGCCGTTGCCTTTAGTTCCTCAGATTGTGGGAAAGCGAGGTAAGAAAATGAAGACACAATGATCCGTGCCTGTGTGGGAGTGGTAAAAAATACAAAAAGTGTTGTGGGGTAATGGTAGGATGAAGTAAACTTCATTGATATCAACAACAGCCTTGAGCCTTTCATGCTTAATTTTAGGCATGGACAATAATATGTCCATGCCTTTTGGTATTTTCCGAAAGCGCCTCGTTTTTAGACTGAGGGATATCAATCTTGAAAATATACCATATTTAGGATAAAATATAGAAGTGGAAATAGGGTCATCATATTAGCTGAAAATACAAAAAAGGTAGGTGAGAATCTTATGGATAATGATGTACGTTGGAAGCAAAGGTTTGATAACTTTAGAAAAGCAATTTCGCAATTAAAAGAGTTTATCGAAAAACCTGAACTGAATAAGTTTGAAAAACAAGGTTTGATCCAATGCTTTGAATATACCTTTGAGCTTGCATGGAAAACCATGAAGGATTATCTGGAAGAACAAGGCTTTATCATCAAAAGCCCACGAATGGCTATTCAAACAGGTTTTCAGATACAGTTGTTGCCAGATGGACATGCGTGGATTGATGCACTCGAAAAAAGAAATCTAATGGCCCATACTTATGATGAAAATTTGACTATCGAAGCTGAAAAGCTTATTCGTACAACCTATTATGGAATGCTGCAAGAGCTTTTTTCCGCTTTGGAGGGCATGGCATGAATTTCGGACTTCGAGACGAGGATTTGGACAATATTATCACAACTATGCAGCAATTTTCCGAGATCGAGAAGGCGGCAATCTTTGGCTCTCGTGTTAAGGGAAACTATAAACCTGGCTCCGATGTGGATATAGCTATCTGGGGTAAAGATATTTCCTTTTCGACTTTATCAAGGCTTCATGCCATTTTAGAGGAAGAAAGCCCTATGCCATATTTCTTTGATATTGTGGATTATGCGCATTTGAATCATGAGGAATTGAAAAATCATATAGATAGAGTAGGAATAGTATTTTTTACTCGAGAGTTAGCTTAATTAGGCACCAGTTCTGCAAACCGGTGCCTGATAGATACATAACTGCTTAGCTCGATACATAGTATGATTTTCCCAATACATAAGTTTTAAGTAACGCATCTACTACTTTGCCTATAATATAATGGAAAATAGTACCATATACCTTTTTTACCACTTGTTGCCGTAAAGCCCCTAGCTTCAGCTATGGGAATATAAGGCAAATCTAAAGACCTCGTTGTAT
Organism: Desulfosporosinus sp.; assembly: GCA_003132105.1. GTDB lineage: Bacteria > Bacillota > Desulfitobacteriia > Desulfitobacteriales > Desulfitobacteriaceae > Desulfosporosinus. The sequence goes on along the minus strand of PKWS01000163.1, from coordinate 2,182 downwards.
CATATACGTACATGTAGTATAATTATTTTATGGGTATAAAATATAAATNNATTGAAGCTCGTTTAAAGGAATTGATCCAAGAAACGTGTATAGAGCTTCAATCTGAACTGATAGAATTGGAAATTATGCCTGACCACGTACATCTTCTACTCGAAGTAGACCCTCAATTTGGTGTTCATAAAGCGATCAAAGCAATTAAAGGAAAAACATCGAGAATACTTAGGAAGGAGTTCAAAGAACTAACCACTAAATTGCCAACACTATGGACTAATTCATACTTTATTTCCACCGTTGGTGGTGCTCCGTTAGCCATTATTAAGCAATACATCCAAAGTCAAAAGGTTTCTGAAAGGAAGTGATAACGTGCAAATAACCACTCAAGTTAAACTACTTCCAACATCGGAACAAATTATCTTGATCAAAAACACCCTGCAGGAATATATCAAAACTGCTAACAATGTAGTCAGTGATTATGTCGTTGGTGGCAATACCATAAAACACACCTCCAAAACTGTCTCTGCTAATTTGCCTAGTGCTTTGAAGAATCAAGTCATCCAAGATGCTAAGAGTATTTTCAAAAAGTATACCAAAAACCTCAAAGCCAATACTAAAAAAGAACCTGACAAGCAAAAGGGAATCAAAGTCCCAATTCTCAAAAAACCAGTGGCTATCTGGAATAATCAAAACTATTCTATCAAGTTTAGCT
>PKWS01000163.1:0-1421 GCA_003132105.1 Desulfosporosinus sp. | reverse complement strand
TGGTACTGACACAATGGGCATAGACTTGGGACTCAAAATACCTGCTGTGGCCGTCACCGAAAAAGGTAAAACAATCTTCTGTGGTAACGGTCGTCAAAACAAATACACGAAACGTAAACATCGATCTCTTCGTAAAAAGTTAGGAAAACTCAAAAAGGCAGTAGCTATTAAGAAGTTGAATAACAGAGAGCAACGGTGGATGCAGGATCAAGACCATCAGGTCAGTCGTCAACTAGTTAACTTTGCCAAAGCCAACAACATCTCAACCCTTAGACTCGAGAAACTTTCTGGCATACGTCAGACGGCAAGAACAAGCCGTAAAAACGAAAAGAATCTGCACACATGGTCATTCTATCGGTTAGCTCAATTTATTGAGTACAAGGCAATTATGGAAGGAATCAAGGTCGAATATGTCGATCCTAGATACACTAGCCAGACATGTCCTGCCTGTGGTACGAGAAATAAGGCTAATGATAGAAAGTACAAATGTGGATGTGGTTTCAAGAAACATCGAGATATGGTGGGTGCTATCAATATCATTTCTGCACCTGTGGTAAGTGGTAACAGCTTATCAGCCTAGATAGCTATATGCTCTGGTCTAGGAGGGCTAATGGCATAGCCTTAACTTGGGGTCATACTCGATTGTCAGAAACGGACCTTCGTTTAATCACCCAAGAATCCCCTAGCTTCAGCTATGGGGAGTGTCAAATCATGGTGCCAACAGTATGGACTCAACGAGGATATGATGCGGAGCATCTATGGATATATGTACAATGAGCATCATTTCTTGCCGCAAGTAGAACCCGCTGGGTTTCTTAAGTTCGTACCAATTTTGAAATCCTTGGAAATAGACGGTGTACTCTATGCTGTTACGCATATGAAACAATATAGCAATGCAAGTGTGGTGTATATCGAAATTGAAGTCGACACTGCCGAACCTTATGTCAGACTTGGACATGCTGGATTCGAATTGTTTATCTCTCCAGAATATCAATGCAGACCTAATGGTGGATGCGGGCAAAAAAAGGGGATGCAGCATTCCTTTGTGGTGACGCCGGCATTACCAGACGACGTGACTGGAGTTGGGTTCCGTTTCACCGTAAAACCATTTCCTGATGTTCCGGAGATACAAGTATCTTTGGCGGGCATATCCGTGACAATCAAGTAGGAAATTTATCATATCCTTTTAAACAAAGGGAGTTGAGTGAGCCATGTCTCGCGTTATAGTAAGAGGGGCTATAATCCTGGATGCACCTCTAATAACAGAACTGAGTGAGCAATTAGGATATCAAGTTACTGAAGATGATTTAAGAACCAGGTTGGAAAACCTCATACAACTCATATTCTAAAAAAACAGAAATTCCCATTTGAGTATTTAATATACCATTATATGGTTTTTCTTGAACGTATCAGAAAGTATA
>PKWS01000031.1 GCA_003132105.1 Desulfosporosinus sp. | reverse complement strand
AAACATCGTTAGGTCCACCATTGAGAGTGACATCTGTATTTATTAAAACACCAGTGCCCCATTTGTAAACACCAGGTGTAAGTGTTTGACCGCTAATGTCTCCAGTATACAGTTCAGTATAATCTGGGGCTCTTCCAGCAGCATCGGTAAACGCTGTTTCCATGTCACCTACCGCTGTAGTAAGCTTACTGGGAGTTGGAGAAGCATAGTCTGGAGCATATGCCTTTCCAATAACTTGAGTTGAAGTTGAAAATTGATTAGTGGCATCCTCTGTCAGAGAAAAACCAGTCATGGCCGTCGAACCAATGGGGCTAACTCCTATATTTCCAGTGATAACAGAATTAGGTACGGTAGAGATTCCTGTTTTCGACAAGATCACATAATTATCAGCCGTACCCAGGTTTACGGGAGCGGTCTTTACTAAGGGTGTTTTATTTACAACATTAGAATAGGCACTTTCCACAACTGTGTTTGCTGCAGATGTTTTGAAATAATACAAACTACCATTGGTTAGACCAGTTACATCATAAGATGCTGTAGTTGCTGTAATTACTGCAGCAGGAGAGCTAATTAAATTATAGGTTATATTGTCTAGTGATGCATAAACGTTATAATAAGTAGCTCCTGTAACTGACGACCAAGTTAAATTAATGTGTGAATCTCCAGCAGTCGCAACAAGGTTTGTTGGCGCTGCGAGAACTGTTGGCGTAGCAGCAAATGCTGTCCCAAATGAAAGTAATACCATACTTATACTAAGAAGAAACGTCAAGAACTTTTTGAATGATGTGCTTTGTCGTCTTTGCAATTTAATCAATCCTCTCAATTTAAATTTATCTTCTAAATTCGTTAATAATAAAATGAAACCACCTCTTATAATACGTTATACTGCTAGTATTTTTCCCTTACCTGCAGCAAGTACACTGTTTCTTTTATTCTCGCTTCATCTAGTAATACGAAGACGCTTGTATGTTTGAGGGGGTATAATACACTCATTTTAAAAATTATTTATCGATAAATTAGGCAAGAAAAAAGCGCTCCTTTAATGTCAATTAAAGTAAGCGCTCACACGTGCATTGCAAAACTTTTATAACGGCGTTCAGTTGAAAGTAGATCTTAATATAGCTACTAAAACTGCGATAGAGTATTAAAAATAAGGGCTAAGATGAAAACTGGTTTTCTCATTGTTTCTCCCCTTAATTCGCACGCAATTTTTCCAGTATGTTCGCAAAGGTTTGGGGCAAAGGGGCATCAAACTCCATCCATTTCCCAGTGCGCGGATGCTCAAATCCCAAATGTGCAGCATGCAGCATTTGTCCGTTTAGTCCAAACCGATTTTTTCTTGTACCATACACAGGGTCCCCCAGAACTGGATGCTTAACATAGACCATATGGACACGAATCTGATGCGTTCGACCTGTTTCTAAACGCACTTCCAGATAGGTAATCTCTGAAAATCGTTCTAATACCGTATAATGCGTGACTGCAGGTTTCGAATGATGCATTACCACGGCCATCCTCTTTCGGTTAGAAGGATCTCGCCCAATGGGCGCGTCAACCGTGCCGGAAGGTTCTAACACTACCCCGTGTACTAGCGCTAAATACTTTCGAACCATTGTATGCGCTTTAAGTTGAGCGGCCAGCCCTTGATGAGCGATATCATTCTTAGCCACCACCAAAATCCCTGATGTATCTTTATCAATCCGATGCACGATTCCCGGACGTAATACCCCGTTGATGCCAGAAAGATTGTGACAGTGATATAACAAGGCATTAACCATGGTTCCCGTCCATGCCCCCGGAGCTGGGTGAACCACCATTCCCTGACGCTTATTCACAACCAAAACGTCCTCATCCTCATACAGAATATTGAGTGGGATGTTTTCTGGTTCGGCCGTAGACTCGCGTAGAGTAGGGATCTCCACTTCAATTTTATCGCCCTGACGAATCTTATAATTCGCCTTTTTAGGAGAACCGTTGACTTTTACGCACTCTTGAGCGATGAGTCCTTGAACGAAAGACCTGCTTTTTCCCAGAACATCAGTCACACCAACGTCAAGGCGAATTCCTTCTTCAAGCTCAAAAGTTAATTTTTCTTCATCGAATTCAGATTCTTCCATACTGGGTTCCTTCAACACTTTTTCCACACTATAACCCCATTAATTCTTCATTTGACTTGGTTATCTAATTCCTGTATGTCTGGAGACTCATCTCTCTTTTCTGGTTTATCCTGGGCTTTCTCTTCCCGATATATGAGGAACATGAGTAACCCCACCGCTAGGATAATCATACTATCAGCAAAATTGAAAACGAATGGCCAAATTTGGAAATCCAAATAATCTACTACACGTCCGATTACAAGGCGGTCATACAGGTTTCCAAGTGCTCCGCCGCCGATCATCCCAATCGCCAGACGTGTTAACTTCTCTCTGTGCGGAATACGAAACTGTCCATAAATCACTCCGCCTAAAACTACAAGCGCGGTAACAACAAAAATCCAGGTATGACCGGCCATCAGGCCAAACGCCGCGCCTGGATTTAGAACAAACGTTAGGTGAAATACTTTGGGAATGACTATGAGGGTTTCACCCGGAATAAAGTTCGTTTGAATTAAGATCTTTAAAAAGCGATCAATCAACCATACCCCGATCATTGTAAGCCAAACCAGCAACCTTCTAACCCCCCTGTTTTTTCCTCATTT
>PKWS01000356.1:5173-6278 GCA_003132105.1 Desulfosporosinus sp. | reverse complement strand
GAACTCGCGGCTGGGGTTAACGCTACCATTGTCAAGCGCATTTTACCCCTCCTGCGTTCGTTCACAGGTGAGGTTCTGGTCTTTACTGGTGGTGTTGCGCACAACCACGCAGTAGGAAAGCTTTTGGAGGCGGGGTCGGGCAAGAAGGTTGTCGTGCCGAGGGAGCCCCAATTTAATGGAGCGATTGGGTGCGGCACATACTAGAGTGTAGGAAATGAGGTGTGTTAAATGAAAATAACTAGGGTTGCTAAAGCGGGTACCTTGGAGTCCAATGATATTTTGATAATGGTTATGCCCAATGATTCTGGAAAAGTGGAGCTTGAACTTGAAAGTATCGTTATGCAGCAGTTTGGCGATGTGATTGAGCAAGTGATTTNNATTACTATTAAGGCTCAAGACAAGGGAGCTTTAGATTATACGATTGGTGCAAGGGTAGAAACGGCAATTAAGAGAGCTATCTAGCAAACCTCTAGTAATTTACAGCAAACTATTAGCAGACGACTAGCAATATATTGGCAGTATAATTAGATGGGGTGATTAAAGTGGAAAAATTAAGAAGATCAATGCTTTTTATGCCAGGAAATAACCCAGGTATGCTTCAAGATGCGGCAATTCTTGGGGCAGACTCCATTATTCTCGATTTAGAGGATGCAGTAAGTCTAACGGAAAAAGATAGTGCCAGAATTTTAGTGCGAGAAGCCATTAAAACGATAGATTACTCCCAGGTTGAAGTAGTCGTGAGAGTAAACCCCTTGGATACGGAATCTGGGCCGCACGATGTGGATGTTATCGCTAGGGTCAAACCGGATGCGTTGCTAATTCCTAAGGCGGATGAAGAAGAAATAAAGCTTGTCGATAAAATGCTGGATCAAATTGAAACAGAAGAGGGATATCCCGTAGGTAGTATTAAACTCATTGCTCTTATAGAAACGGCAATTGGACTTGAAAATGTTTATAACGTAATTCAGGCCTCCCAGCGAATAGTAGGGGTTTTGCTTGGAGGAGAAGATTTGACCTCAGATCTAGGAATAGAAAGAACCAAAGAGGGAGAAGAAATCTTTTATGCACGCAATAAGGTGGCAACAGCGTGCCGGGCTTTAAAGGT
>PKWS01000356.1:813-5043 GCA_003132105.1 Desulfosporosinus sp. | reverse complement strand
TTAGGCTAGGACTTATTAGTGGCGAGGGTGGAGCAAGATGAAAACTATATTAGGTAGAGAACTTCCAGATTCTATTGAGGGGTACGGAGAGGTTACTCCTTTTCAAGGTGCTTTTAGGGATGCTGGGATTAAGACTAGAAAAGCAGTGAAGCTGACCAGTGTGAATAACAATGATCAAAAAGTACTAGCTAACTTAGAGCAGGTGTTCGATAAGCTCAACCTGAAAGATGGCATGACTATTTCGTTTCATCATCACTTAAGAAATGGAGATCATGTCTTAAATATGGTAGTCGAAGGGTTGGCTAAAAGAGGAATAAAGGACCTAACCGTCGCCGCTAGCTCGATTTTCCCGATTCATGCACCCCTAGTAGAGTACATTGAAAACGGAGTCGTCACGGGTCTTATCGCAAACTACATATCGGGTCCTGTGGCGGAAGCAATATCGATGGGCAAATTAAAAAAACCTGCCATAATGCAGACCCATGGCGGACGGGCAAGAGCCATAGAAAGCGGGGATTTGCATATTGATGTGGCCTTTCTGGCGGCACCCACTGCGGATACTTATGGTAACATCAATGGAGTTTGTGGGGATGCTGCTTGCGGTACGTTAGGGTATGCTATTTCTGATGCAGAGTATGCCGATAAAACGATTGCCATAACCGACAATTTAGTGCCCTTCCCAGCCTGCCCCATTCAAATTAGCCAAGTTTTTGTTGATTACGTTGTGCAGGTCGAATCGATTGGAGACCCAAGGGGTATTGTTTCGGGGACCACTAAACTGACGAAGGATCCAGTGGCCTTAATCATAGCTAAAAGGGCAGCTGAGGTGATTGAGGCGTCCGGTCTAGTTAAGGATGGCATGTCTTTTCAGACTGGAGCAGGGGGAACCTCCTTGGCAGTCGCCGCAGAGCTTAAAAATATTATGCGACGCAAAGGAGTTGTGGGGAGCTTTGCTTCAGGTGGAGTCACCGGACTTCTAGTTGAAATGTTAGAAGAGGGACTTTTTAAAACTCTCTTGGATGTTCAGTGCTTTGATTTAAAAGCAATAGACTCTTTTAGATTTAATGCAACCCACCAAGCCATATCTGCCTCCATGTATGGAAATCCTCANNCATAGTGATACGGCGGCGGGTTCAAAACTTTCTATCGTAGTCACTAATCTCATGAAGGCTAGGCTTCCCATAATCAGGGATCGAGTGACAACGATTACAACCCCAGGAGAAAGCATTGATGTTGTCGTGACAGAACGAGGAATCGCTGTCAATCCTAGAAGAGTGGATTTAATGGAAAAACTAAGGTTTGCGAACCTTCCACTTGTGACCTTAGACGAATTAAAGGCGATGGCTGAGAAAATTACAGGAGTACCAAAGGGTTTACAAACTCTAGAGAAGATCGTCGCCGTGGTGGAATATCGGGATGGGAGCGTTATTGACGTCGTGAGGCAGGTGAAGAACACCGATGTATGGTGTTAACACTGAACGGGTAAATCTCAAGAATCGGGTGGAGCGGGAAGAAGTTGAAACCTTTCTCCAGAGTTTTAACTTAACATTAGATCAGGATGTGGATTATACAATAATCATAAGAGATGGTGCGTCGCCAAGAGCTTCGATCGTTGCCACCTGTTCCAAAGCAAAAAGTGTCTTAAAATGTTTTGCGGTCATAGAAGAGCTTAGGGGTGAAGGGATAACCGCCATCTTAATTTCTGCTCTGATCGATAAACTCTTCAGTCAGGGTATATACCATAGTTTTATCTTCACGAAGCCCGCGAAGGCTCATATCTTTTCGGCCCTTAATTTCAAACTTATCCAGAGCAATGCGGATGTAGCTCTCCTTGAAAATGGCATTTATGATGTCCATAAAGCTATCGAGGAAATGAAAAACAGATACTCTATAGGGGATGCGAAAAAAGCAGCCCTCGTTATGAATTGTAATCCTTTCACCTTAGGACACTACTATTTAATAGAAGAAGCTTCGAAAAACAATCAAGAAGTCCTTGTGTTCGTTGTTGAGGAGGATCAATCGCTGTTTCCTTTTAGAACGAGATATGAACTTGTTTGCAAGGGAGTCGCGAATTTAGAAAATGTTAAGGTATTACCAAGTGGAGAGTACATTATATCTTCAGCTACTTTTCCTTCCTACTTTATAAAAGACGAGGGGGAAAGGCTACGGGCTTATGCAGAGTTAGACGCCTCCATCTTCGGAAAGTATTTTTGCAGACGCTTTAATATAACGAAGAGATATGTGGGAGATGAACCCTATTGCAAGGTTACGGCGGCTTACAATGAGGCTCTAGAGAAAGTACTTCCCACCTATGGTGCTCTGGTGACGCAAATTCCGAGAAAATCTTATGGAGATGTTGCTATAAGTGCATCAAGAGTCCGTGAACTGCTAAGAAAAGGGGATGTTCAGTCTCAGCTTCCACTGTTGAACAATCTACTGCCTGAAGTTACCTTAGAGTTTCTAAACACAAGTCATGGAAAGGAGATCGTGGAGAAACTGAAAAGTAGTGACTCTTCGAACTAAACGATGAAAGAATACACCGCTGCTGAACTACTTGACGCAAGGGAAAAAAGAGCTGACTTAATCGACGAACTCCTAAAACGCTATAACACCCCTCTTTTAGTGATGAGAGTGAACTATCCTGGGCTAAAGAAAACGAACGATGTAACGGTCAGTATTATTAAAGAGTTGAGCCCTTTGATTTGTACAATATTAAGCGATAAGGTAAGGGGAAAGCTTCTAACCCAAGGGGCAGAAGGTCCCATCTTTTATGCTGCGGTAGATGAAGACGTTTCGATTTTGAAGACGATTACCCTAGATTTTGAAGAAAATCATAGTCTTGGACGCTGTTTAGATCTAGATGTATATGATAGTTTAGGGAATAGCTTAGGTCGGCAGGAACTTGGATCTCCGAGAAGAAAATGTTATCTCTGTGAGGACTATGCCCATCATTGCGTAAGAGCGAGACGACATAGTGAAGATGAGATCATCGCATATATTGATGAAAAATATAGGGAGTATAGGGAATCTGGGGGATATTTGGAAAACATCCATAGTGGGGAAATGGAGAAGTTAGATGGTTATAGTAGAGGGGAACAGCAGCATAGATGACCAAGCAATCAACATAGCGAGTCTAGCAGTACAAGCAATCCTCTATGAGGCTTCCTGTAACCCATCGCCTGGACTGGTTTCTAAAGTATCTAGTGGCGCACATAGTGATATGGATTATTTCACCTTTTTGGATAGTGCCACAGCTCTAATCAATCCTCTGATTCGTTGCGCGGAGGCGGGGCTTTCTTCCAATAGCTCCAAAGAGATTTTCAAGCGAATTAGGTTGATTGGGAAATCGGGCGAACAGCAAATGTTAGATAAGACTTCAGGCGTAAATACCCATAAGGGNNATCCCTGCAAAGCATTATTAAAGATATGACCTCGGGTTTGGTAGAGAGAGAACTGAGTTCAAAACTGATTGAGTTTAAAAATGCCGATAAGCTGGCACTAACAAGCGGAGAAAAACTCTTTTTTTATCATAAAGTAGAGGGAATACGAGGAGAGGTCCAAAGCGGTTTGCCTACAGTTTTTGACTTTTCTCTTGGGTTTTACAAGGCAAATCAAGGGTTAAGTCAAAACCATAGGCTAGTGCAAACTCTCTTAGCGATTATGCAGTTTTGCGAGGATACTAATATTTTGCATAGGCACTCTCTTGAAACGTTAAAAGAAGTTCAGGAAACGGCGAAGCAAATCCTGTCCATAGGAGGGGTAGCAACGGTCCAAGGTTTAAAAGCGATCGAAGAAATGAATAAGGATTTTTCAAATCGGAAAATTAGCCCTGGTGGTAGTGCGGATTTATTAGGGGTAACTGTCTTCCTGCATCTCTTAAAAAAATATATGGTTAAAGTTGGTAAAATGACTTATAATAAAAGAAATGGACACAAAAGCTTCACAATTTCTTAAGCAACAGTTAAGGGTTTTGAGGTATAATGTAGTTAATCTTGGAAATCCTTGATAGGAGTTGGCATGAGGTATGAGTGGTTGCCCGTTATGTGGAGCGCGTGAAGTTGGCCGAATTGGCCGTGAACGGTATTATTGCAGAGAATGTTGCCACGAATGGACGAAGGGTGGCGGTGAGGTCAAAATTTATGAAGTATTGTCGGATGGATCGGTGGAACAGTTGGAAACGGACCACGAGCCTTTCTTTCATGAATTTTCTCACCGTGTAACCCGTCGTCG
>PKWS01000356.1:0-797 GCA_003132105.1 Desulfosporosinus sp. | reverse complement strand
AAATGTAAAACGTGAGGCATTAAAGGCTAAGAGAGGATGAACTCTGTTGATTCAGTTACATCAGTTTAACTTAGAAGAATCCCTTCAATTACTGAGAATGGATACAGAACAGTTGGCCCTGCTTAAAGAGGTTCGATCGGTCATTGAACGTGATTCAGAGGAGATTCCATTATTGACCGATTTTCCACGGTAGAAACGTTGAAAATTACCATGAAGAAATACCTTTTTACTTTCTTCCCGGAGAAGATCGACGAAGAGTTCATGCAGTGGCGAGTCACGATCGGAGAGGTTCATAGTCGGAGCAAATTACCACCTTTTTACTATCTGAGTGCTAATCAATTTTTATGCGACGAGATTATACCGCGGATTTTTAAACATTATCGTAAAAAAACCGACCAGGCCATTCGTGCTAGTTTAGCCTTTCAGAGACTCTTGAATTTTGACCAACAAGTTGTTATGGCTAGTTATATTCAGTCCTATATGACTGAAATTGACAAGAAAGCGGAATTAGAGAAAGCGTTAGTTGAAATTGATAACTTGCAACGCAGTGTCAATGATGCTAGTCAGGTCTTGGCGGCGACTTCGGAAGAGACAGCATGTGCGCCGTCTGTGTGTCTCTCGATTCCATCCCTCGCGTCGTTCCAAGCCCAGAGGGTCCGCGATCACACGCTCCGACGCCTTTGCGATCGTCATAGTCAAACTCGGCTTTAATCCGCATTCTTGAAGCAGGGCGGGAAACAGGACGTTTCCCACCGGCCATGCGACACGATGTCGCATTGGCCGGGCACCCTGCCCTC
>PKWS01000093.1 GCA_003132105.1 Desulfosporosinus sp. | reverse complement strand
GGCAAGTTAATCAATGACCGATTCTTAGACCTTAGCACAATACCCAAATTATAATGTATAAGCCAACAAGTGAAATAATGAGGTTTTGGGAAGAGTGAGACAGCCGTAAGAAATTCTGATTCTTCAAGATTATCTAGAACAGATTTCCAAGATCCACATAAGTATACTCTAGCATGTAGATATATGAGGATGGAGACGATGCTATGGTACTTAATATAGAAGTTCAAGAGAGCCTTGGAAAAGCACGACAATACGTAGTAGAGGGTATAGAACAGATTCTAGCGGGAAAACCCGACGAAACGCACGGAGTATCTTCAAGCCCCGGGGCAACTGCACTTGCTGCCCTTGCCCTGCTCGCAATCGGAAAGGGATTTGAAAGCGCTCAACAGAGAGGAATTCAGTGGCTGAGGTGGCAACACCAAGGGGGATGGGGGAAGTTTCCGGGTGACAAACCGGATGAAGAGATAACGAGGATCGTTGGAATGGTTCTACAGGGGAGTCTCGGCGGATGGAAGGCTAAGATTAGGCTTTTATCTCAGGCACGGCAATTTTCTCATATGATTTTATCATTAGGGCAAAGGGTGGTTCCTGGCTTGGAGGGACCTACCCCAGAAGAGCTTTTGCTTCCGAACATACTCGAAGATAGGATTTTGGCCAAGTTGCCACTCTATGGTAGACCAGTCGTTGTCGCGGCATCCATTCTTGCCTCGGACTCCCAAGAGGGAACATCTAAAGGAGTCCAGTACCTTCTGAAAACACAAATGCCTGATGGTTCATGGGCAGAGGACATTGTTGCAACAAGTATATCAATTCTTGCAATCGCGCGTAAGGGTGGCTTTGCTGACCGGATGGAAAAGGCTGGACGATGGTTGGTACAGAAACAGTATCTAAGTGGAGGGTGGCCAGCGTTTGATCAGCTTGAAATATGGGCCATGGGTTGGGCAGTTAGTATATTTGGAGAAGCGACTCAGAAGCCTTCAGATATTCCCTGGTTAAATCAAGCGGTGGATTGGTTAAAAAGGGGGCAGAACACAGATGGTAGTTATGGAAGTACTCCTCCCTACACTCATCCGGATTTAGACGATACGGCCGTAGCTTTGATAGGTTTGCATCAAGTGCTCGGAGAAGAGAATCAGTTAGGGGTTAATCTTTTAAAGAAGTTGCAAAATGAGGACGGAAGCTGGGGAACATTCCCAAGCTTCCAAGGAATACCTCCCCATGTCTCCTCAGAGTTTCCGGTATATATCTCGAGTGTNNTGGCTCAGCAGGACGATCAAGGGGCGTTACCGGCATCTTGGTTTGAAGGGTCTATCTATAGTACTGCACAGGCCTTAGAACTACTCAGTAGATGGAATTTTTATTGGGAATGGTGGAATACCGCACGCCATATCTTAGTAGCAAGAAAGAAAGGACAGGATTTCCTTATAAACGCCCAGAACACAGACGGGAGTTGGGGGTCTGTTGTCGAGACTGGCTTGGCCCTTTCGGGGTTATGTCGCTATGTAAACGTTGTTCCAAAAGGAGTCTTGGATCTTGGAATAAGAAACCTCCTCGCAGCCCAAAACAGTAATGGCGCATTTGAACCTTCTTACCGAGGCGTTTACGCCAAAGGATGGAATTATGAGGAACCGTTAACTACGGCACTGATAGCCATTCGCGCATTACAGAGATATCAAAATCTGGACAAGAATAAGAGATCATTTTTCTGGCGCTAAAGTTAAAAACGTTACCATACCTACTTTACTTTTCAGCTATAATAGGCAGTTATATAGCATAATTGGAAAGGGGTGAGAGGCCTGTCATAGCTTTATTGACAGGCCTCTTGCAATGGAAAAATCTGCTTTTGTGCTTCAGAGAGTTAGGGAGAGCGGGGGTAATCCCTGCTCTTTTCGATTACCGTACTTTTCTGAAAGGCATACGAGGTGCGAACTGAGACAGGTTTGCTAGATCAGCGGGAGAGTTGATCCCTTTTTTAGCCAGGAAACGTTGCATCCCCAATGGCATTGGCGGCATCTNNTTTCATAACTATATAATAGTTCTTTAAGAAACGGAGAGTATTCAGTATGTTTGAAATACCTGCAAGACATTTTGCCCGTTACTACCAGATCCTTTCCGTACTCATCCGACATGGCTTGGGATATATGTTTATCTCGGGGAATTTAATGCCAATGCAGGAGGAAAACTTAGCAATCGTAGGAGTGCATCTAAGAGATGCGTTCACGGAACTTGGTCCGACTTTTGTGAAACTGGGGCAATTAGCAAGTACCAGGTCGGATCTTTTTCCACAACCTATTGTTCAAGAATTAGCTAAACTCCAAGACAGGGTTTCCCCGCTTTCTTTTAGGGAAATACGCCGAGTGGTCGAAAGATCCTTACAGTCCTCCCTGGAGTCAGCCTATAAAGAATTTGATTCTGCTCCTCTTGCGGCAGCGTCGATTGGGCAAGTGCATTACGCAGTTCTCCATACTGGAGAAAAGGTGGCAGTGAAAGTTCAACGTCCACTCCTACNNAGATTGTTAAAACGGATTTAGAAATTTTTCAAATCTTTGTTAACCAAATTGAACAGAAAACGCAGTGGGGAAAACGTTACCCTATTCGTATGTTGTTTGAGGAGTTTTCCAATACGATCAAGGGGGAACTGAATTTTATAAATGAGGGAAAAAATGCAGAAGAACTTTCGAAATTTTGTAAGAGTAA
>PKWS01000295.1 GCA_003132105.1 Desulfosporosinus sp. | reverse complement strand
GCTCCAATAAAGATCATCGTCGCGGTTGCCGCAGTCGACGCTTCAATGCGTGCCAACCCGAAGGTCACATATAGATTAATGATAACCTGGCCGATCGCACAAATAATTCCTCCCACCACAAAGGCCCGTACCACGTTTTTAACAATAGTGGGTTTGGGCGTATATTGGTCCGTTAGTGTTTTATATTGCTCAGGGGTTACTGCGATCGTAGGCTGGCGTAAAGTTTGGTTAGCCATTCTGATTCCTCCTTCCTTACCACTGACATATAATTTCTATTATTAATCTAAACTGCCAAAATTATACTATGGGGCCTAATCTTTAATGAGATCCTTAATTTCGACACGCTTTCCAAGGAATTTTTCTAAAAGCATGCAGGAAAATTATGGGTAACATCGAAGTCATTACTACTGGAGAAAATTTAGGGGGAATGGTCTTGAACCTTGAAAAAAAGATAGAGCGCCTGACCTTACTCTTGCGCTTAGATGGAGAACTGGATATGCACACAGCTTCTATGGTGCGACAAGCTATTGACATTGAGATTGAGAAACGAGGAATTCGCACGGTCATTCTTAATCTTCAAGACGTTCGATTTGTCGACAGTTCCGGACTCGGCGTGATCATAGGCAGGTACAAGAAACTACTCCCCATGGGGGGGAATCTAAAAATCACCAACGTACCTCCACATATTTATAAGATCATGGAATTGTCGGGACTACCTAAAATTATCAATTTCTATGTGGATGAAGCACACGCTTACGAGGAAGGAAGGGGAGCCTAAATGAAAACTAATCAATTAAACCTCACATTTTCAAGTATCGCAGAAAATGTAAGCATTACCCGTTTGCTCATTGCTTCAGTTGGAGCGCAGCTGGATCTTCCGCTGAATGACATCGAAGAACTTAAAGTTGCCATTTCTGAAGCTGTTTCCAATGCCATTATCCATGGATACAAGAGTAACCCTCATCACATCGTTTACCTTGATCTGGATATTACCAAAGACACCCTCAGGATTATTGTGAAAGATGAAGGGTGTGGCATCATGAATATTGAGCAAGCCATGCAACCTGCCTATAGTACGGATCCTGAGCGAATGGGCCTGGGCTTTGTCTTCATGCAATCTTTCATGGACGAACTTCAAGTAGAATCTACGCTTGAAGTGGGAACAACTGTGACCATGATTAAGCATCTCAAGCAAACACCCATCTCCTCACATTAGGGGGGCGCGTTATGATTCAACGACTAACTGAAATGAATCTCCCCCACTTCCCTCTGCTCTCAGATAAGGAAATGATGCTTAACCTCCATGCTGCCAAAGATGGAGATACTGTGGCACGCGAGCGTTTAATCAATTGCAATTTAAAACTCATTTTTAATTTGGTCCACCGTTTTTCNNTTTTCAACGTATGCGGTTCCGATGATTATCGGTGAAATCCGGCGTTTTCTCAGAGATGACCACCCTGTGAAGGTTCCTCGTTCCTATAAGGAGCTTGTTTATAAAGTGAATCGTTCTCGGGACGAACTTTCTGCAACGCTCGGTAGAGAGGCAACTATCGGAGAAATCGCGACGAACATCGGTGTCGATCGCGAAGAGATTGTCGCCGCACTTGAAGCAATCCAAAGTCCTACCTCAATTTATGATACCCTATATCAAGACGACTCCGATCCAATCTTCGTTCTTGATCAACTCTCAGAGGAAAAGGGTCTTGACCCCAGTTGGATAGATAAAATTGCCCTTAATGAAGTCCTGGATAAACTGCCTGAGCGTGAGAAACGTGTCCTCATGATGCGTTTTTTCGAAGATAAGACGCAGAGCCAGATTGGCAACCTGCTCAATCTTTCACAGGTTCAGATTTCTCGTATCGAACGGGCAGCTCTCCTTCGGATCCGTGAATTGGCGCAGATTAAGGATAGCTCAAACAAAAGCTCCACTCACTTGGACTAAAACGCTTATGCTAATAACCAAAGACGCCTTTCAGGGTCCGTGTCATTTGCTCAACTAGACCAGCCTTGGCAATAGCATGATCAGCAATCAAATTTACATTTGCTTGCAACTGATCGTCGCGATATAGAAGAACTTCACCTAACTTTTGTCCTTTCTCAATCGGAGCACTGATATTTGGGTTGAGCTTAGTCTCGACCCATAAATTTTTATCTTTCCCTTTTTCCACCGTTGCACCTAAGGGTTTTTCAGTAAGCGCTATAACCTCATCATCAATTCCTTTGTTCACCTTTACGACCCCAAGCTTTTGAGCGACTGGGGCAAACTGTTTGAACTCATATTTCGCAAAACCATAGTTATAAATTTTCATTGACTCCGCAAAATGCCCCCTCACTTGAGGTACACCCATGACGACACAAATCAATCTTAAGCCATTTCTCTCCACAGTTGAAGCTAGGCAATACTTTGCTTCATTTGTCCACCCTGTTTTGAAACCATCAGCTCCAGGATACCACCATAGTAACTTGTTAGTATTCCAAAGTTTAAATTTCCCGTCCCGCAAATCATATTCTTTCGTGTTGGTCAACTTCCGTACTAAAGGGTACTTGAGGGCTTCTTTAGAAATGAGCGCCAAATCATACGCGCTCGTATAATGCCCCTCTGCGGGAAGTCCATAGGCATTTGCGAAATGCGTATTTTTCAAACCTAAGGCTATGGCTTTTTTGTTCATTTCTTCCACAAACGCTTCATGTGTCCCACAGATATGTTCCGCCACCGCGACACAGCCATCATTGGCTGACCCAACGGCAATGGCATACAACATCTGTTCTAACGTGAATGTTTCTCCCGGTTTAAGGTAGATTTGAGAACCCCCAAGTTTGCTGGCGTTCTCGCTGGCTGTCACTATATCTGTCAATTTTACTTTTCCAGAAGCCACTGCATCCGCTGCCACCAGTAAGGTCATAATTTTTGTGACACTTGCCGGTGGTAGTTCTTTATGCGATTCTTTTTCATAGAGAATTTGACCCGATGCCGCGTCCATGAGAATGGCACTTGTTGCTTCAGTTACGATCTCAACTCCCAGTACTGGTTGGACGTTAGCAAAGCCTATGTTTCCCAGAACAAAGACCATAACAGCTAAAACGATCGCAAAATTTTTCCGCATCTTGACCCCCCCTTATTTAGTATGTTTTTATTATTCCCGAAAAGTAAAATTATATTGNNTTCATTTCATTCATTGGCTTGGCTACGACGAGGGTTAAAGACGAGGCTTACGATGCGGCAGGAATACACGTTTCTGAAGAAAGCACGCAAAGCGCATTTACGTTAATGACGCGTTTTAGATCGTCAGCAATAGCATTGGGTGAAAAGAAAAAAAGCCTTTTGGTTGCCGCTAAACGGTAACCAAAGGCTTTAACTAAAGGGGAAGTGAGTTTCATAAGTTTTACTTTGCTACGGCATTATTTACCGGCCCGTTTGAAATGGAAGAATACGTCTGTAAGAGCT
>PKWS01000041.1 GCA_003132105.1 Desulfosporosinus sp. | reverse complement strand
TTGTTTCTCCTCCCCCTTCTTATCAGAGTTTTGAACAATATAAGATGCAGTCCCAATATAAACCTGTCGCCCCTCCTACCGGCGCAACGCAAGGCCAAACTTTAAGTGATTCAGAACTTAAGAGTCAATATGATCAAGTGATTATTGATCAAAAATCCAGTGCCAAGGAGAGAGCCGTTAATAGCCTGATAAAGAGCTTTGGTTGGATAATCGTTCCCCTCCCCATATTTTTGTACTTTCAAAGCAGGATGAAAAAGCAGCCTGTTTAATAACATTTCGCATTTGCAAAAGCAAAGCACCCGACAAAAGTAAAATCAGACATCTCTGAAAAGCAATAATTGGTAAACCCCTACCTTCGAAAAGGTAGGGGTTTTTTGATACTCAACTTACCCAATAACAATAATTCAAATCAGTGGTAAATATTCTGTTCTCGTCTGTTGAATACTTTCTTAGCCCTCGTTTTCGAGGTCCTCTATGGGAATAAAACGCAGTGCTGCGGAATTGATGCAATATCGCAAACCTGTTGTAGGCCCATCGTTAAAAACATGTCCCAGGTGGGCTCCCGTCTTAGTGCTGACGACTTCAGTACGGAGCATAAAATGGCTCAAATCCTTCTTTTCCATAACCATTTCTGGTTGAAGAGGTTTAGTAAAGCTAGGCCACCCACACCCAGAATCAAATTTATCCTCGGAACTGAAAAGAGGCTCACCCGATATTACATCGACGTAAATGCCCGCTTTTTTATTATCCCAGTATTCATTCTTAAAGGCCTGTTCGGTACCCTTATTTTGTGTCACCTCATATTGAATCTTAGTCAGTTTTGACTTGAGGTCTTTTTCTTTACTCCAGTGCTCTTTTAGAAAAGCATCCCTGCCTGATCCTTGACGGTACGCACCGTATCTTAGTGGGTTTTTACGATGATAGTCCTGATGATATTCTTCTGCAGGATAGAACGTTGCCTCTGGAAGGATTTCCGTGACGATAGGGTCTTCAAACCTTCCACTTTCCTCAAGGACCTTTTTGGACTTTAAGGCCTCCCGGTGCTGATCCTGATTATGATAGAATATTGCCGTATGATAGGGTTGCCCCCGATCAAAAAACTGCCCCTCAGAGTTTGTCGGGTCAATCTGTTGCCAGTAAATCTCCAGCAGTTTCTCATACGGAAATATTACCGGATCAAACGTAATCTGTACGGCCTCATAATGCCCCGACGCCTTAAAACAGACGTCCTCATAGGTTGGATTAACCATAGTTCCCCCAGTATAACCAGACACCACTTTGATAATACCCGGTGTTTCCTCAAAAGGTTTCACCATGCACCAGAAGCAACCTCCAGCAAAGGTAGCAAGTTGGGATTCTTTACAATCCATAGTTTTTCATCCACTCCCTTCCCAATAAGATGGGCTTACCGTTCTAATATGCCATGCAAGTGCCTTTTCAATTACAGCGAACTCGCTTCGCTCGATAATTCAGTGGGGGTCTCTACCCTCCCCCACTGAATTAAAAGGTATAATAATTAATTTAGCCGAATTCAGCTCCTACTTATAGAAGTAGGAGCTGAATTCGGTACTGTACTTGGTTAAATTGTGCTTTGGTCCTTATTTTTTGCTCTATACCCTTTCGAAACATGCGACGCGTCGCAGAAGGGTTTGTTGCGTGATTTTCCACACCTGCAAAGCGTGACCTGATTCCTCACTGCGTACGGAGAACCGTCACTCGACTCGATGGGGATACCTCCTCTTACCCAAATTGGACCGCTAACCTTTTTGGCGGGATCTTCAATAATTCCTATGGAGGGCTCATAGGGTGGTTCTATAGCCTTCCCTGTCTTTTTATTCCAAGCAATTAGTCTCCCAGCGGGACAATCCCAAGCTCCCTGGATAGCGCTTGCACGGAATTCAGGGTTATCGGACTCTTCTGCAAGATTCCAAACTCCTCCTTCTTTTCGATGACAAAAGCGGGCCAAGGCACACAGTTGTTGCGCATCCGTTAGAATAAGATCTGGCCCTTCAATTACTTCAGGATTTTCTAAATAGTCTCCTTGACTAGCAATTTCAGTGCCAACATATCCAATATTTTGGTGAGTTCCGTCGCAGAATGGGCTGTTAGAGGATTCGCCACAGCTGCAAAGTGCATACTGCTCCTTTTTTGGGAAACAATCGTCCTCATCCCATTTCACAGAACGTCCTTGTTCATCTACAATGATGGTTTGCTTTGTCATAGGTATATTACCTGACACTAGATACGGACCATCTTTAACAATTTTTATCTTCAGGATACTCTTATCCTTGGACATAATTACTACCTCCCATTATTGTAACTACCACTTCAAAAAATCTCTCTACCCTATCTTCCCACAAGCGCTCTCACCAAGTTAAAGCATTCTAAACAGTTATGATAATTCTGATTCTCCAGTATCTATATTTATCAATCAGGACTTAAAGAATGTATGAAAATGTTTGCACTCCAAAAAAATCCAATCCCAGAATAAACAAAATAACAGGCCATCCCTACCAAGAACAAACCACAAACTCCTAAAATCATTCGGTACACAGTGGGGGTAAAAAGTTTTCGGCCACGAGCTACTGCAGCTGAAACGAGCGAGAACCAGATGAAATCTGAACTGATATGCCGGTAAATGCTTACCTGTATCCTGACCACGGAGATCTAGAATAATTGAACTAAACGCCTCTTTCAAGATTCCATACGCCATCCAAAATAGGAACAGTCCGCCTATAACCCCAATTGCTCCTTTGACGGATTCCCCATTAATAACCGTGCCCAATCCGAAGAAAATGGCAACCACTAAGACTAGTTCCAATAAAGCATGACCAGTCGCAATCTGTGGCCCCACACTGGCACCACGCCGTAGGCTTTCGTTAATGGTTACGGTTAGCAGGGGCCCGGGCATAATTGCAC
>PKWS01000264.1 GCA_003132105.1 Desulfosporosinus sp. | reverse complement strand
TATTGTGGGGGAAAACTGGCCTGGGTTTTAGACAATGTCGAGCGTTTGGCTGGACGGGTTCATCTGGAAATTACAACGCTCGTCATTCCAGGGGCCAATGATGATTCCAAAGAGATCAGAGAATTGGCTCGATGGCTACGCCAGCTCAATGTTCCACTCGCTTGGCATTTGAGCGCGTACCATCCAGCATATCGACTCGCGGTTCCACCCACGGATCGCCAAACTTTAGAACGATTATGGGATATAGCCAAAGAGTATCTTCCCTATGTGTATTTGGGAAATGTCAGAGGTGGGGATACGACGTTTTGTCCCCAGTGTGGCGAAGCTGTGATTCAACGTGAATCTGTTGTAGTTAATCACCTAGACCGAGGGTGTTGTCCGAAATGTGGAGAGGACATTTTCGGGGTTGGGATAAATTAATTAAAATCAATTCCCCAATGCATTTATCTGATTTGGATCTAATGAAAAAAGAAGGAGTAGGGATGTCCACGCATCCAGGATAACAAACAGGGAAACTCAAAACAAACACCCTAGTAGATCGACGTGATCGAGAGTAAATGGACTTTAGACTTTTGAACAAAAACACGCTCAGAAAGTGCAAATGTGAAGCAAACGAAAACAGGTAAATCGGCTATCAGGGAGGAATTCGGGCCAAAACAGGGAATTGGGTTTTAGTGAACCCGTCAAAAAATCTGACGACTACTGAATACCAGCTCTGTATTACCTACCAACGAGACGACGTTTTAATTCAAGAAAGGATCCGCAAGGAAAGTACGTTTGTTTTAGCGAGCAATGATCTTAATCTTTCTGCGACAAAAAAATTACCTCAAAACTAGTTAAAGTTGACAAAAAGAAACAAACTAATGTGGCCAATGTTTTATTAACACCAGCTTACGCTACTTCCTCACACGATTGGTGCGTTGGCTTCTGTCAATGGATGATTAACGGAGAATTTATTTTGTTGAGGACGTTGACTATGTAGTTAAAGAAAATCCAGAAGACGATTATTTCACCGTTGCCGGTGGACTCGTGAAGGCCATCGATAAAAATGGATTAAAGACTGTTCTTAGGTCTTGGAAGGATGATGACTATACACACCTTGAAATGATCGAAGGCAAAGCTGAAATTTATTTGAGATTTGAGTATGAACACAACGAACGGAAAGAATGGCTGCACGTTACCGATCCAAAGACTTGGTATTAGAGGGGGAATTTATCATGGCCGACAAGAAACAAATTACCGTCAACCTGAATGAAAACAGTCTTGCCAAAATGGACAAGCTCTGTGAAAAACTCAATATGAACCGCGCCCAGGTGTTACGTTTGCTGTTCTCCGGAAACGTCCAAAATGTCCAGTTTGTCTGTGATGCCCTGGTGAGCATCGAAAACGGTTTATTTGGTGGAACCCACGACCAATAACGGTTTTAATTAAGGGGCATTAAGCCTCTTTTTTATTTGACTATTTTTATCCTGTATTAACCATAAGTTATGCTGTATAATTATGTACAGGTGTATGAGCTATATCTGCTATATGACTGGTTGTAATTAGCCTAATCACTCTTGCATACACCCTGTATGGAAAATAGGAGGCAAACAAGTGAATACAAACGAATTAGCCAAGAAATTAGAAATTAGCACAGAGACTCTTTATAAGTATGAACGTTATTTTAGTTTGAAAATTAAACGAAATGAAGACAATAAAAGAATTTATGAAAACAAAGACATAGATATTTTTCAGAATATATTAGAGTTAAAGGAACGCGGGCTAGGTTTAGCCAGATAAAAGGAATCGTGGACAAAACAGTTGAGGTAGAAGAACGAAAAATAGAAGTGCTGAAAAATAGTAGCATTGATCAGTTCCAAGGAAGGACTTTGAACTGATAGTTACAAATGTTCTCAGCCGCAACCTTGAAGGAACAGGAAAGCAGATAGGGGCATTGCAGGATGAAGTGGCAACAGGCTTCAAGGACATTATACAGAGAATGGATACTATGCTGAAACGCCAGGATGAAGTCATTGTGGAAAGAGATCAGAAGGTCGAAGAGCTAGAGGAAGAGATCAAGCGATTGAAGAATCTTAAATGGTATCAAAGGAAATAGCAGTAGTTGGTACCGGGTGGCTATGATATGATATACATACTAATTTATTCAAGAGAGAGTGTGATAGATATGGAAGATAAAATCCTTAAGGCAATAGAAAGTTTAAAAGAAAATTTTAATAAAAAAATAGATGGGGCAGTAGAAGGCTTAACTCTAAAAATTGATTCTTTATCAGAAAAAGTAGATAACCAAGGTAATCAACTTAAAGAAAATACACAAATATTGAAGGCATTGGAACATTTAGCCGAGGTTAATAAATCTGAGCACGATAAGATGTTCTTTAATATGGCAGAGATGAGTGGCGAAATTAAGAATATGAGAAAGGATCTATCGACTGTTGAACTAATGACAGCAAATAATTGGGGCGATATAGCAAAGCTTAAATCCGTAAAATAGGACTCAAATCGTGGCAGAAGAATTAAAAATCATAAGGCAGAGGGGCGTTTGACAGGTA
>PKWS01000385.1 GCA_003132105.1 Desulfosporosinus sp. | reverse complement strand
CAGCATTTCGATCGCGTATTGCGTTATAAGGGTGAGCGGATCGGGCTTAATGAAATGCGAAAACACGCAGTATGGTATATCAAAGGGATTAGGAAGGCAGCTCAACTCCGAGATGAGATTATGCAAACTAGATCACCTGAGGAAATGCGAGCTGTCCTTAGTCGAATTTTGCAAGAGATTGAATAGTTTTGTTGTAAAAAGAAAAAATATAAGAATATTGCTCGTTAAGAAGAAGATCAGCATCCTTGACAATATTTTGCAAGGTCCTTATAATAACGAGTAATGTAATCGAGGAATCTTTTAAAGAGTTCCTAGATTTAAAGGGAGTACGCATACAAGGCTTTTAGAGAAGCGCGCGGCATCATAAAACGTGCAATGCGTAGGACGAGAAAAGGGAGCGAAAAAAATATGGCTGAAAAAGAAGTCATTCTAACCTTAGAAGGTCTCAAAAAACTTGAAGAAGAGTTGGAACTATCTAAAACTGTGAAGCGGCGGGAAGTTGCCGGACGCATTAAGCAGGCTATTGACTTTGGAGATATTAGTGAGAATTCAGAGTACGATGATGCTAAGAATGATCAGGCCTTTATCGAAGGGCGGATTATTACACTCGAGAAAATGCTCAGGAATGCACGGGTTATCGATGAATATGAAGGAACAGATATCGTGGCATTAGGCGCAAAAGTGCGTCTGAAAGACATGGACTTTGGAGATGAAGAAGAGTACTTCATCGTTGGTTCGGCAGAGGCGGATCCAGGCACCAATAAAATTTCTAATGAATCGCCTGTCGGAAAAGCGGTTCTGGGACTGGCCAAAGGAGCTGTCATTGAGGTTAATGTCCCTGCAGGTATACTTCACTATCAAATTTTAAATATTAAGTAAACCCTTTGGATTAAGTTTGAGAGTGCAGTATTTCTGGAATGCAGGATGCTGCATTTTGTTTTTTACTAGTCAGAAAGTATAACTGTCAGTTGTATACTTTCCTACAGGTCCCTTCTCGCCATCCGACACCTTGCCATCCCGACACCTTACCATCNNGCATAAGTGCAACTAAGGCGATCGCCGGCGCATGAAGGCTTGGCACCAGCCAAGTTTACTTTATCAATCTGCTTGATTCTGCTTGTTTAGTGACGTCTAAATTTGGTAAAATTGATAGATAAGAATTAATAATGGAGGAGTAAAGAATGGATAATACCAACGACCTCTGGCGAATTCGGTTAGAAAAGCTTGAGTTGTTTCGCCAAGCCGATGTTGAACCCTATGCTGATCGCTATGTACGCACGCATAAAACGCTTGAAATTTTGGAGCGTTTTGAAGAGTTAGAAGGTCAGGAAGTTAGTGTAGCAGGCCGGATTATGAGCAAGCGCGATCAGGGGAAGATTATCTTTACACACGTTCAGGATTTTAGTGGACGTATCCAAATTTATATCCGAATGGATGAATTAGGGCAGACCCTGTTTGATTTAATCACAAAATTTGACGTTGGAGATATCATTGGAGTAGAAGGAAAGGTTTTTCGCACAAAACGAGGAGAAATATCCATTCATGCTCGAAATGTGAAATTGCTTTCTAAGGCAATGCGCCCGCTTCCTGAAAAGTTCCATGGTCTGACGAATGTAGAAACACGTTATCGCAGGCGGTATTTAGATTTGATTATGAATCCGGATGTTCGCCAAGTGTTTGTGACACGGAGCAAAATCATACGGTACATGAGGGAGTTCCTGGAGGAACGGGAATTTCTCGAAGTGGAGACACCGACACTTCATACAATTCCCGGTGGAGCGGCAGCACGTCCGTTCAGCACGCATCACAACGCCCTCGATATCGATCTTTATTTGCGGATTGCCCTCGAACTACCTTTAAAGCGCCTAATTGTCGGCGGGTTTGAGAAAGTATTTGAAATTGGTCGGACTTTCCGGAATGAGGGAATTTCAATCAAGCATAATCCGGAGTTTACCATGATGGAACTCTATCAAGCGTACGCGAATTTTGAAGATATCATGGAATTGACGGAAGAAATGATTGCCTATATTGTACAAAAAGTACACGGTACGCTAGAGATTACATATCAGGGGGAACTCCTTGAATTTAAAACTCCTTGGCGCCGTCTTCCGATGTTAGACGGANNTATTAGAGTATTCAGGAGTAGACTTCCGGAGTATCGAAACAGACGAACAGGCACGTCGGGTTGCTCAAGAGAAAGGCCTTCATGTGGAAGCGGGTGCATCTCGAGGGAAAATTATTAATGAGTTTTTTGAAGAGTTCGTTGAACCTAATTTGATACAACCGACATTTATTACTGGACATCCCGTTGAAATCTCCCCGTTAGCTAAGCGTAGTGCGAATCACCCGGAATATACGGATCGGTTTGAAGCGTTTATATTTGGGCGCGAGCTGGCCAATGCATTTTCAGAGTTAAACGATCCCATTGATCAACGGCAACGTTTTGAAGTGCAGGCAGCTGAACGCGCTAAAGGGGATGATGAGGCTCATTTGATGGATGAAGACTTCGTCCAGGCCTTGGAGTACGGGCT
The DNA here is from genome assembly GCA_003132105.1 of Desulfosporosinus sp. GTDB lineage: Bacteria > Bacillota > Desulfitobacteriia > Desulfitobacteriales > Desulfitobacteriaceae > Desulfosporosinus. The sequence continues at coordinate 593 of PKWS01000385.1, read as the reverse complement.
ACCGCCTACGGGTGGACTAGGAGTTGGCATTGACCGTTTGGTTATGTTCTTAACGGATTCTGCGTCGATTCGTGATGTTATACTTTTTCCGACGATGCGTCCCAGAGATGAAATCATTCAAGACGAAGACGTAGAAGAGTAACTTGGAAAGAAGATTGAAGTATTCAAGGCTGGCTCCAGCGAACTCGCTATGCTCGATGATTCAGTGGGGCCTCTACCCTCCCCCACTGAAGTGGGAGACTTCTTCTGGCACTTGGTTAAATACAGAGCTAGCTTTTGCTTGGGGGTATGTGTGGATCTCTATATTGAAGAGAAAAAATATTATCATATTTATAGATAAAAGAAGCATAATGGAGAATAGATGATTCTGTAAGCATAAAAATAGTATAGGCAGTTCATAGTAATGTTTGAATCGGACCCTATAGTCGTGGTATAGTATTATTTGTTCGTTCAGCATAATACCGATTGAGCTGCACGCAAAATTGGGGTCCAAACGAAGGGAATACGGAGTAAATTAGTATTGACAACGTAGGTTGAAAATGCTAAAATATTGCTCTGGTCCGAATGGAGTCATGGTCTTTGGTCACCTCCCG
>PKWS01000013.1:3778-4234 GCA_003132105.1 Desulfosporosinus sp. | reverse complement strand
TTATTATCTCGGATAAATTGAGTTTTTTCAGGCATTGGTATTATTTTGAGGAACTTGGCGGCTTTGCTCCAAGTAAATTTATTGGTTACAAAGATATGGATATGAAAGCTTATGAAACGGATTACAAGTGTGGACTTGATGGACGTGATACAGAAAGAGCCCTTCAAAGCCTTTTCAAAGATAGCGGCAACGATGAGCTACTACTTAAACTCGAGACTTTTTTAGGAAGGTATAATAAACAGCCCAATAAATTGATACAAATTCATACACGATAAAGAAGGAAAAATGAACATAGATAGACACTCCGCGAGGGATGCTTTTTTTAGGAGACACAAACGTGCATATCGGTGGCTCTGCCACATCGAAATATTCATGGTATAATGAATCTATAGTTTAAGAAAGACAAGGAGGATTATGATGGATAATAATGATAGATTAATTAGATTAAGATATGCA